>NZ_BAABFL010000406.1:0-14494 GCF_039540975.1 Kistimonas scapharcae | reverse complement strand
TTCCGAGACTGGCAAATATTATCGAATACGCCTCATGCTGGCTGCCATGTGGTCTGCACAGGAGTTTTTGAGTACTTACGTTTACCTAGTGCCTGGATTTCGGTCGGTTGCAATAACTC
Source organism: Kistimonas scapharcae (assembly GCF_039540975.1). NCBI lineage: Bacteria > Pseudomonadati > Pseudomonadota > Gammaproteobacteria > Oceanospirillales > Endozoicomonadaceae > Kistimonas > Kistimonas scapharcae. The sequence goes on along the minus strand of NZ_BAABFL010000406.1, from coordinate 14,375 downwards.
ATGTTGGGATTTTTCTACATCATGCCTTTGCTGGTTTTCTATTGTTGTTAATTGTGGCGTTACTGCAGCTCTCTCCTTCGTTTCAATGGATGTTGATTCATGAAATTTTAACGCTTTCGAAGGCACTGTAAGCGGTATGTCGATACTTGCGCTTTCCTCATGCTGCGTTAAAGCTTTTTGCTCTTGGGTATCTGTTTGTGGGGAAGGTTCATCATAATGTTGTGATACTGAATCTTCGGCAATGAGTGCATGCTCTAATTGTTGTAATGATGCTTCCGATTCAACCAGGAAAATAACGTTTTCGGGTCTGGAGGCTTCATCAGTTTCAATGATTGCTTCCTTAAGTTGTTGGAGCATGTCCCTTGTGGTAGTGCCGAGTACTTTGTTGTTGGTTTCGCAAAAAACTAACGTTCTTTTTGATGCTTCTGCATTCGATATTGTGGTGAGATTTTTTTGTATCTGAATTAGCGATGTCTTTAGGCTGAACGTCTTATCGACAATGCAGTGTATTATGCCTGAGTACGGCCTCATTTTTCGAGGTCTGGGTCTTGTTATGACCTGTCCAGGCTTTAGGTTTTTTATGCTTTTAGAATAAGGCGCATTTCTGGCTCTTGCACGAAAATGGTTGCGAATTTCTCTTCCGCAAAACTTCGCTATACGAATGTCGCGGCATAATAAATTGGTTTTGTTTTTAGTGGTTCTGACATATATGCCATTAACCAATGCAGTATTAGTAATTTCCCTTGTAATGCTCTCGTTCAATCTGTTTGGTTCTGGTGAAGAGATCGCTACATTAATTGTTGTGTTATGGATGACTCCGACCTTGTGGATTTTCATCGTTGCATCTTTGTGTGATTCTAAAATTGCTGGTAAATCAACGTGCAATGTTTTTTTAGGTGTCATGCTGATTGCTTGCTTTGTCTCCATGGTGTCGTAATCCTTCTACGTTAAAAGCTAGTGCTTAATTAATGAATCGTATGATTGACAATTTTAAGTTTTGTGTGTTTTTTTAATGTGAGTAAAAATAACTGATTTGTATGGATGTTCTAACTAAGGTTAGATGTAAAAATTTTATTTTTGCGCGGCCTTGCAATATACGTGCTTTATGTTTAATGGTGGTTTTATAGTTAATATACACATTAAAGAGTGTGGTGCTGCTTCGTCGTTTGTGTTTTTTATTTTTAGATTAAGAGCATTAATATGCGACCTCGTTTTAAATGAGGTGCTATGGCCTTTTTTTTTACTTATACTTTTGCATTCTATAAATTCGGCTTCATGTTGTTCCATTTGAATGATTGATTTACGTAAACCTCTGGCCATCTTCTTAATGGGGCCAACGGCTTCCGGGAAAACGGATCTGGCGGTATCGCTCGCGCAACAGCTGCCTTGTGACATCATCAGCGTTGATTCTGCCTTGGTGTACCGCGGAATGGATATCGGTTCTGCCAAGCCGGATGCCGAGTTGTTGGCCAAGGCACCCCATCGGCTGATTGATATTCGTGATCCGTCCGAGCCGTATTCTGCGGCAGAGTTCCGACAGGATGCATTGCAAGAAATGGCTGAGATTGTCGGGCGAGGACGTATTCCACTGCTGGTCGGTGGCACTATGTTGTATTTCAAAACCCTGCGGGATGGCTTGGCGGAATTGCCGGGAGCGGATGAGTTGGTGCGTCAGGACATTGATGCACAGGCAGAACGCGAGGGCTGGCCTGCTGTGCATGCGAAGCTGGCAGCGGTTGACCCGGTCTCAGCCGCAAGGATTCACCCGACAGATCCACAACGACTCTCGCGCGCGTTAGAAGTCTATCTGGTCAGTGGCCGGACAATGACAGAACTGCGTGCAGAGCAGGCTAATAATAAGGAAACGCATGACGGTTTCCCCTATCGCCTGATCAATCTGGCGGTTGCCCCTGAAGAACGCAAGGTTTTACATGAACGGATAGCGCTGCGCTTTCACCAGATGCTTCAACAGGGCTTTATGGATGAAGTGCAGCATTTATATGCTCGTGGCGATCTGGACTACAAACTGCCCGCTATTCGCTCTGTCGGCTACCGGCAGGCATGGGAGCATCTGGCAGGGGAACTAACATTCGATGAGATGGTCGAACGTAGTGTGATCGCAACGCGGCAACTGGCCAAACGTCAGCTGACCTGGTTGCGGAGCTGGCCTGATCTTCATTGGCTCGACAGCCTGTCACCGAATCTGGTGGATGACGCCTTGAAAGTCATCACCCCTAACCTCACATAGAGGCTATGGTTTTTCGGAAGGTTGATCAGCTGAAGGGCTGGCAGCTTACGTGCTATTGGATGTCCTCTGCAAGGTAGCCATGCAGTAGCTAGTATTACTTATTGTACGTATAAGGTGCCTGACCTAAGGTTGCTCGACCCTTGCAGACTGTATGTAGCGTAATCAATTTCCTGTCTGAACAGGAAGAACATGCTACTCTAGGTATACAGTCTTACCGGACTAGAGCACAGGCTTTAAATAATTCGATAAATAAGAAGGAGTACGGAAATGTCAAAAGGGCATTCCCTACAAGACCCTTACCTCAACGTTCTTCGCAAAGAGCGAGTACCCGTATCCATTTACCTGGTTAACGGCATCAAGTTGCAGGGTCAGATTGAGTCTTTCGATCAGTTCGTGATCCTGCTGAAGAACACTGTCAGCCAGATGGTCTACAAGCACGCAGTTTCCACTGTGGTTCCCGGTCGTCCCGTTCGCCTGCCCATGCAGGAGCCCGGACAAGACGTTCAGGACTGAATCCTGAGGTCTGGTGCTCTCTGAACCTCGAGCTGTTTCCGACCAATCGCCCGGGCGAGTTCCGTACCTCTCCTAACAGGATTTACAAAAAACCGGATACCGTTTCTAACGGTGTCCGGTTTTTTGTTGTTGCCGAGTACCGGCCGATGCGTGCATATTGCGCCTATCCATTGATTAATCAGGAGCTGTAGTTTGTTTTTCGAGCGCCATGAAGGTGGTGAAAAAGCGGTCCTGGTGCACCCTGAATGCTACAACGAACAGGACAGGGAAGACCCTTCCGAATTTCGTGAACTGGTGCGTTCCTCCGGTGTTGAAGAAGCCGCATTTTTAACGGTACCGGGCGGTAATATCAGCCCCCGCTATTTTGTCGGTATCGGTAAGCTGGAAGAGATCCGTCAATATGTGATTGCGACTGAGGCGGATGTTGTTCTGTTTAACCACGCACTGAGTCCCAGTCAGGAACGCAATCTGGAGCGTGAGCTGAAATGCCGGGTGGTTGACCGAACCGGTCTTATTCTCGACATCTTTGCCCAGCGGGCCCGTACCCACGAAGGTAAATTGCAGGTTGAGTTGGCGCAACTGGAATACATGAGTACACGACTGGTTCGTGGCTGGACTCACCTTGAACGTCAGAAAGGTGGGATAGGTTTGCGGGGCCCCGGTGAAACCCAGCTAGAAACAGATCGACGATTACTGAGGGCACGAATCAAATCGATTCATCGCCGACTGGAGAAGGTGAAGAGTCAGCGTGATCAGAGTCGGCGCTCCCGAAAACGGGCTGAGATACCGTTGGTGTCATTGGTGGGTTATACCAATGCCGGCAAGTCGACACTGTTTAATGTGCTGACTGAATCGGATGTTTATGCAGCCGATCAACTGTTTGCAACCCTTGATCCGACACTGCGCAAGATACAGATGACGGATTTTGGTTCTGTCATTTTGGCCGATACTGTGGGTTTTATACGTCATCTGCCACATAAGTTGGTACAGGCTTTTCGGGCAACACTGGAAGAGTCAGCGGGTGCTGATCTGCTCTTGCACGTGATCGACAGTCATGACCCTGAGCGGCAGGAGAACATCGATCAGGTGGCCCTGGTGCTGGAAGAGATAGATGCCCATGAATTGCCGCGTCTGGATGTCTATAACAAGATCGATCTGATGCCGGGTGTTGAGCCTCACATTGATCGGGATGAACACGGTCGTCCTCGTCGGGTCTGGATCTCCGCAATGAATAACCAGGGGCTGGAGCTTGTGCATCATGCTGTAGCCGAGTTATTGGCCGGTGACATTGTCCATGAATACCTGTCTCTGGGGTTCAATAATGGGCGCTTACGTGCACGGCTGTATGCCATGGGCGTGGTTCAATCCGAAGCGTATGATGACAACGGGCAACCTTTGCTGGAAATACGCATGCCCCGTGATGAGCTGGTGCGGTTGCTCAACCAGGAGGGAATGGATGCTTCAGCTTACGTTCTTGAGCAGGATTAAATCGGCCAGGTGGCATTGGTAATACGGTACAAAGTGTTATAGTGATGCATTATCGGTAAGTACTTATCCGTGCCCGGTCTTCTGCTATTCTGGTGCTCGCTGACCGCGCATGGTTGCTTCCGGTATCCGTGAAACTCTACAATCTGCATTATTGGCAATCAGGAACGTGGCCACAAGGCTGCGGATGCCAGGGGCAACTGCCGTTATGCCGTACCGGCTTTCGGATCTTTATCCGGTAGTAGTGGCGGCACCGCTCTTTCCCTGTATCCTTGCAGGATGCTCAGACAGTAGTTGTGCAACTCTGACGACGGAGAACTCTATGGCCTGGAACGAGCCGGGTGGAAACAAACAGGATCCCTGGGGTGGCGGAAACCGTGGTGGTAACCAGGGGCCGCCGGATCTGGACGAGGCACTACGCAAGTTTCAACAGAAGCTCAGCGGTATTTTTGGTGGCAAGGGTGGCCCTTCTTCAGGCAAGCGTCCTTCTGGTGGCGGAGGCGGTGGCGGCCTGGTGGTCGGCGCGGTCGTCATCGCGATTGTGGCGTACCTGTTCAATGCAGTTTATGTGGTGGACGAAAAGGAGCGGGCTGTTATCCTCCGCTTTGGTAAATATGTTGAGACTGTCGATCCTGGTCTGCATATGTATTTCCCGCCATTTGAAACCAAGTTTCAGGATGTGGTGACCGAATACCGTTCTTATCCTGTCAGCCAGGAAATGCTGACCGAAGATGAGAATATCGTCGAGGTGGCGTTGTCGGTCCAGTACAACATTTCGAATCTGAAAGATTATGTGCTGAACGTCGCGAACCCTGACAAAGCTTTGAAAGAGGCGACTCAGAGCGCGTTGCGTCACGTGGTGGGTAGTTCCGAAATGCACTCTGTGCTGACGGAAGGTCGTGAGGTGCTCGGCGATGAAGTCAAAGAGCGTCTGCAGTCTTACCTGAACAGCTATGGCACCGGTCTGTATATCAGTAAGGTGAACGTGGAGAGTGCGCATCCGCCCAAGCAGGTACAGGCTGCGTTTGACGACGTTATCCGTGCACGTGAGGATGAGGAGCGCGCCAAGAACGAAGCGGAAGCCTACGCCAACCAGGTGGTACCGGAAGCCCGAGGTGATGCCCAGCGTATCATTGAAGAGGCCAACGGTTACCGCGAGGAAGTGGTGTCCCGAGCAGACGGTGAGGCGGAGCGATTCACCAAGTTACTGGCGGAATACAAGAAAGCGCCGGGCGTCACCCGCGAGCGTCTTTACCTCGACACAATGCAGGATGTTCTTGGCTCAACCAGTAAGGTGCTGGTGGATGTCAAAGGTGGTAACAACATGATGTACCTGCCGCTGGACAAGTTGATGGAGAATCAGAAGAAGAGTTCTTCCTCAACCGGCGCCACAGGCGAGCTGACAGCGCAGGAGTTGGATGAGCTGACGGATCGTGTTACGGCTGAATTGAACCGTCGCGCATCCAATGCCCGGACAGGGAGGAGTGTACGATGAACTCTAAAGCCATGACTGCCCTGATCCTGATTGGTATCGTTCTGCTGGGTGTGTTGAGCAGTGTGTATGTGGTGTCTGAGCGTGAGCGTGCGGTACTGTTACGTTTTGGTGAAATCATCAAGCCAGACGTGAAGCCGGGCCTGCACTTCAAGGTGCCATTCATCGACAAACTGCGTGTCTTCGATGGTCGTATCCAGACACTGGATGTGCCACAGGAGCGTTTCTTCACCCAGGAGAAGAAAGCCGTAATTGTTGATGCCTACATCAAGTGGCGCATTGCGAATGTTCAGGAATTTTACCGGGCAACCTCGGGTGATGCGTTCCGTGCAAACACCCTGCTGTCTCAGCGTGCGGGTTCACGTTTGAGGGAGAAGTTTGGTGTCCTGACATTGAACGAGGTGGTCTCCGGTCAGCGGGATGAGCTGATGACCGAGATTACCCAGACCCTGAACAGGTCGGTTGAACGCCTGGGTATGCAGGTACTGGACGTACGGGTCAAGAAGATCGATCTGCCCCCCCAGGTCAGCGACTCAGTCTTTGACCGGATGTCTTCTGAGCGTCGTAAGGAAGCCCAGGAGTATCGCTCCAAGGGTAACGAGATGGCCAAGGCGATCCGCGCGAATGCCGATCGTGAGCGTCAGGTCATTATTGCTGCGGCATACCGTGATTCGGAAAAAATTCGTGGTGATGGCGATGCCAAGGCGGCCGGAATTTATTCAAATGCTTACGGTGCGGATGAAGAGTTTTACTCGTTCTACCGTAGCCTGAAGGCTTATCGAGATACCTTTGACAGCCGCTCGGATATCCTGCTGCTGGAGCCTGACAGCGAGTTCTTCCGGTTCATGAATAGCTCAACAGGCAAGCAATAACACGCCCTGTGATAAAAACGCCCGGAACCATCCGGGCGTTTTTATGTACCCCGCACGGGGCGGATGGTATGATTGCGCAAACCGGGGAAAGCCCGGTTTTTTCATGTGCGTCGTACGGGTCAGATTGCAGAGAGATGTATGAGTTTCTGGCATGAACTTATCGTAGCCTTCTGCCTGCTGTTGGTGCTGGAGGGTATCCTTCCCTTCCTTTATCCGCAGCGCTGGCGTCGTCTGGTTGAACAACTGGCGACGGTGGATGACCGTACCCTCAGAATCTGTGGTCTGATCAGCATGCTGGCAGGTACGCTGCTGCTGTATCTGGTGCGTTGAACCGTTAGCAAGCGAGAGCAGAATCATGACAATAGCCGACCGCTGGCTGCTACCCGACGGTATTGAGGAAGTACTGCCGCCCCAGGCGTGGCAGGTGGAAACCATGCGCAGGACATTGCTGGATCTGTATGCCTCCTGGGGCTACGAACTGGTGATACCGCCGCATATTGAATTTCTGGAATCGCTCTCAGCTGGAGCCGGTAACGATCTGGAGCTGCAGACGTTCAAGATTACCGATCAGCTGACCGGTCGCATGATGGGGTTACGTGCAGATACGACCCCTGCGGTTGCTCGGATGGATGCACATACACTGAATCGCACGACACCAGCGCGTCTTTGTTATGCGGGCAGTGTCTTCCATACCCGGCCGGCTTCGCTTGCCGCATCACGGACACCGATTCAGGTGGGCGCCGAGCTATACGGCCATGCCGGTGCGGCCAGCGATATCGAGGTGATCAGCCTCATGCTGGAAACATTGGCAGCTGTCGGTATCGACAATCCACATGTGGATCTTGGCCATGTGGATATTTTCAGGCAGCTGACTAGCGCCGCCGGCCTGAATGGCGTTCAGGAAGCAGAACTCTTCGATGCGCTGCAACGCAAGGCGAACCCGGAGATTCTGCAATATCTGGCCGATTGGGCTGTTGCTCCCTCCCCGGGGCGTATGCTGGCAGAGCTGTCACGTCTCAGTGGTGGACGAGAGGTTCTGGTTGACGCAAGAATGGTTTTTGCTGATGCACCCGCATCTGTCATTGAGGCTATCGAGACCCTGGAGACGATTGCAGATAACCTTTCAGCGGTGTATCCGCAGGTTGAACTCTATTTCGACCTCTCTGAACTCCGGGGCTATAACTACCACACGGGTGTCGTGTTTTCCGCCTACCTGCCCGAAGAAGGTCAGGCTATCGCCAAGGGTGGGCGTTATGACGGCATTGGAGAGGTGTTTGGCCGGGCTCGTCCGGCCACGGGTTTCAGTACTGATTTGAAAGCCCTGATGCGCTTGGGCAATGGTGAGCCAGAGGTTATACGTGGCATTCTGGCACCCGTTGATGCGGACAAAACCGTGGTCAGGCAGCTGCGCGAACAGGGTGAAAAAGTGATCTACAGTTTACCGGGGCAAACCGAGTCTGCCCGGGATATCGGATGTGATCGCGAACTGAAACTGACAGACGGCAGCTGGCAGGTGATACCGGTGGGTTGACGTCAACGTCAGAAGGAACTGGGTGGGTGCCGCCGGTAAATGACGACTGTCGTTCCGGGCGGACATTTTTTTTTTACTGAGACTTTATCATGGGCAAGAACGTAGTCATTCTGGGAACCCAGTGGGGCGACGAAGGCAAGGGCAAGATTGTTGACCTGCTGACTGATCAGGCATCTGCTGTCGTACGTTTTCAGGGCGGCCATAATGCGGGTCACACGCTGGTTATTGACGGCGAAAAGACCGTACTTCACCTCATTCCATCCGGTATCCTGCGTGACAACGTAACCTGCTATATCGGTAATGGTGTTGTACTGTCTCCGGAAGCGCTGCTTAAGGAGATGGCAGAACTGGAAGAACGTGGTGTGCCTGTTCGCGAGCGTTTGCGCCTGAGCCCGGCCTGCCCGCTGATCCTTTCCTACCACGTAGCACTGGACCAGGCCCGCGAAGCGGCATTGGGTAAGGACAAAATCGGTACCACCGGTCGTGGTATCGGCCCGGCTTATGAAGACAAGGTATCCCGTCGCGGTCTGCGTCTGGGGGATCTTCTGCATCCGGAGCGTTTCGCAGAGAAACTGAAGTCTGTATTGGAATACCATAACTTTGTTCTGCAGAACTACTACAAGGCCGAGCCCGTTGATTTCCAGAAACAGCTGGATGAAGCACTGGCCATGGGTAAAGAGCTGGCACCCATGATTGATCGCGTCAGCGACAGCCTGCACGATCATCGTCGTCAGGGTGAGAGCATCATGTTTGAAGGTGCACAGGGTTCCATGCTGGACATCGACCACGGTACCTATCCTTTCGTCACCTCTTCCAACACAACCGCCGGTGGTACTGCAACCGGTAGTGGCATGGGTCCCCTGTACCTGGATTATGTGCTGGGTATTACCAAGGCTTACACCACTCGTGTCGGTTCCGGTCCGTTCCCGACCGAGCTGCTGGATGAAAATGGTCAGCACAATGAAACCGGTGCTTATCTGGCGGAGAAAGGCCACGAGTTCGGCGCGACAACCGGTCGTCCCCGTCGTTGTGGTTGGCTGGATGCGGTTGCCCTGCGTCAGGCTATTCAGATCAACAGTGTTTCCGGTCTGTGCCTGACCAAGCTGGATGTACTGGATGGTCTGGAAACCGTGAAGGTTTGTACGGCTTACCGTAATGCTGAAGGTGAGGACATCGTGACTCCGATCGATATTGAGGAGTACGAAACCCTGACGCCGGTTTACGAAGAACTGCCTGGCTGGTCTGAGTCTACCTTCGGCGCCAAGAGCATGGACGAGCTGCCAGAAAATGCCCGTGCTTATATCAAGCGTGTAGAAGAGATCGCCGGTGCGCCAGTGGATATTATCTCTACCGGTCCTGACCGTAACGAGACCATTATCCTGCGTCATCCGTTTGCCTGATTAAGGCATCGTATCGCCGCCTCATGAACGGGGCGGCGCATTCTGAGCTTGCTATAGCGCTAACCCGTCAGTGCGTGAAAATACCAGTTCACCAGGAATACGCTGAGGATGGTGGTGATAAAACCGCCAAAGGTAATCCAGAATTGTCGGCTTAGGCCGTGCATCTCGGTGCGAACAGCGGCTATTTCGGTTTTCATTTCAGCTCTGACTTCCTTGATTTCTGCTCTCAGGGAACTCACTTCACCATGCATATCTGTTCGCAGATCTCGGACATCCGAAGCGACTGACCGAACATCGTCCCGCAAATCAGACATCGCCTTTTCATTACGAAACTGCATTTGCAGCATCGTTTCCTGGAAGACCATCAAATCCTTTTTAGTAGCGACATGTTCAGGATCCAGCGATTTGTCCATCCTGCGTGCCAGATCCGCATCAATACCAATGCGTGTCAGCTCATCGAACAGGCTGGCACCTTGCGTGTCAGGCATATTGAAAGACTCCCTCAATACATTATTGATTCTTCAACTGTGCAGGAAAGGTAGACGCAGCAGGAAAAAGCAGCAAATTACCGGTAAGCCGTCATCGCTAGTCACGAGAGGGCTGCGTATACTATGCAACAGGCTATCAGTGAGTCCGACCATGGCATCCGCGTCGATGCAGGCAGGGCTTCAGGCAAACAGATTTGATCAGGATGACCCATGCCAGAATGGTGGAGAGACGCCGACCCGAATGCAAAGCAGGAAAAACAGAGTTATGACAACCCTGTGCCCAGCCGCGCATTGATTATGAACTACCTCGATGAACGGGGTGCGCCGGCGACGCATGAAGTCCTCTGCCGGGAATTTGAGCTGGATGATGATGACCAGGTCGAAGCGCTGCGCCGCCGTCTGATTGCCATGGCGCGTGACGGACAGCTGATCCAGACCCGAAAGGGCGCCTTCGGGCTGCTGAACAAGATGGATCTGATTACCGGCAAGGTTCAGGGGCATCGTGATGGGTTTGGTTTTGTTCTGCCGGACGGGGAAGGGGATGACCTGTTCCTGACGTCTCGCCAGATGAGCGAATTGTATGATGGCGACCGCGTCGTTGTCCGCCAGACCGATGTGGATAACCGTGGCCGTCGCTACTGTGCAGTGGTCGAGATTCTAGAGCGCAGTGTTACCCAGGTCGTCGGCAAGTACTTCGAGCGTGATGGAACGGGTTTTGTAGAGCCCGATCACCGTCGTATGACCAGTGAGATCATGATCAAGCCGGGGCCACTGCTGCCACTGCGGGGGCAGTACGTGGTGGTGGAGATTATTGAGTACCCCACCAGACGTGCACTGGCGACAGGTATCGTCAAGGAGATCCTTGGCGACAAGATGGCCCCGGGTATGGAAGTGGAGATTGCAGTACGCAGCCACAATATTCCCCATACCTGGCCGGAAGCGGTTGAGGAACAGGTCAGCACGTTTTCCCCCAATGTTCCGAGCCGGGATAAGAAAAACCGGGTAGACCTGAGACAGATGCCGTTTGTCACCATTGATGGTGAAGATGCCCGCGATTTCGACGATGCCGTGTATTGCGAGCAGAAGCGGAGTGGTGGCTGGCGATTGTTTGTCGCGATTGCCGATGTTTCACATTATGTGAAGCCAAAAACCGCACTGGATAATGAAGCCCAGAACCGTGGCACATCAGTTTATTTCCCCGGTCACGTGATTCCGATGTTGCCGGAGGTGCTATCCAATGGCCTTTGTTCGCTGAATCCGAAAGTGGACCGGCTGGCCATGGTCTGTGAAATGACCATCAGTGCACACGGTAAACTCAGTGGTTACCAGTTTTATGAAGGTTTGATTCAGTCCCATGCACGGCTGACGTATACCGAGGTTGGCGCCTTGCTGGAGCATCCGGATACTCCAGAAGGAGAGAAAGTCGCTCGTACCTACGCGAAGCTGGTTCCCCACCTGAATACCCTTTATACGCTGTACAAGGTGCTGCATGCCGGACGGGTAGAGCGCGGCGCCATTGATTTTGATACGGTGGAAACAAAAATTGTGTTCAGCGATGAACGCAAGATTGAAAAGATTGTTCCGACAGAACGGAATGATGCCCATCGTTTGATTGAAGAATGTATGCTCTGCGCGAATGTGGCGACGGCGAAGTTTCTTGAAAAACACGCATTGCCGGCGCTCTATCGCATACACGAAGGTCCCAGCAGTGAAAAGCTGGAAAACCTGTACAGCTTTCTGGGCGAGCTTGGCCTGTTCCTGCCGGGTCGAAGCCAGCCGGAACCCAGTGATTACCAGCAGTTACTGGAGCGTATTAAGGATCGCCCAGACTTCCTGATCATTCAGACCATGCTGCTGCGTTCATTGAGCCAAGCTGTCTACAGTCCGGATAATATCGGACATTTTGGTCTGGCTTATCCTGCGTATGCACATTTCACGTCGCCAATACGTCGTTATCCTGACCTGTTGGTGCATCGTGCTATACGATACGTGATCCGTTCAGAAATGCCCTCCCGTCACGTTAAGCGGGTTGAGGGAGCATCGGTTCTTAAGAAAAAGGCCATCTTCCCTTACGAAACGGCAGATATGTTGGCACTCGGTGAACACTGTTCCATGACGGAACGGCGCGCTGACGATGCGACCCGTGACGCCATGGATTCCCTGAAATGCCAGTATATGCAGGGACATATCGGGGAGGTCTACGATGGGCTGGTAGCGACAGTGACCGGCTTTGGCCTGTTTGTTGAACTCAACGATATTTATGTGACCGGCCTCGTACATATCAGTAACCTGCCTGGCGATTATTACCACTTTGAATCTTCCCAGCAGCGTCTGGTCGGTGAGCGTACGGCCATGATGTTCCGCCTGGGGGATGAACTTCGAGTACGGGTTGTTCGGGTTGATCTGGATGAAAAAACGATCGACTTCGAACTGGCGGATGCACCAAAGAGTCGTCGTAAAGGCCGTGCTCCGGTGCGTAAGCAGGAGACAGCAAAAGACAGACGCCGTGGAGCAAGGGCTGAGGATGAACGCCCCGGGAAAAAGCCTTCGCGTAAGAAGAAGGTAAAAAGTAGTAAAGCGGGGGGCGGCAAAAAGGCGAAAGGCCGCAGCAAAGCGGCTAAAAAAACTACAGGAAGCAGTGCTCCTAAAGCGGTTAAAAAGCCAGCAGCTAAAAAAGGGGGCGGTAAAGCACCGTCCCGAACACCGAGAAAACGCCCTGTCACAAGATGACGGTTGGTTGAAGTTGTAATGCAGCCCGGTGGTTTTGATAACCGGGCGGAGAGAGTCAATGAGTAGTAGCGAAGGTTATTTTGGTGTTCATGCCGTCCAGGCGTTGTTGGACACACGTCCGGATCAGATTCTTGAAATCTGGTTCCAGCGGGGCAAACGGGGTGGACGAATTGATCGTCTCATTCAGCAAGCGGAAGAAACCGGTATTCCTGTACGTTTCGTGGACCGTGAGCGGTTGGAACGTAAGGCAGACGGCAATCACCAGGGCGTGGTTGCCATTGTGCGCGAAGCTAGAGTGTATCGGGAAAATGAACTCTATGAATTGCTGGATAATCTCAGTGAACTACCGTTTCTGCTGATTCTGGACAGTATTACTGATCCCCATAACCTGGGTGCCTGCCTGCGCTCGGCTGATGCGGCCGGTGTACACGCCGTGGTTGTGCCCAAAGATAATTCTGCACCACTCAATGGTACTGCCCGGAAGATTGCCTGTGGTGCTGCCGATACCGTGCCATTGGTGACAGTCACTAATCTGGCCCGGACCATGCGCGAGTTGAAAGAGCGCGGGATCTGGATGATTGGTACAGCCGGTGAAGCCAGTAGCAATATTTATACGACAGATCTTGTTGGGTCACTGGCACTGGTTATGGGGGCAGAGGACAAAGGCATGCGACGGCTGACTCGTGAGCACTGTGATGCACTGGTACACCTGCCCATGAGTGGTACCGTGAGTAGCCTGAATGTATCGGTTGCCACGGGTGTCTGCCTGTTTGAAGCGGTGCGTCAACGGATCAAGGCCTGAGTGGATACGTAAATAACGAAAGCGCAGTTGTGGGTGTTTGGGGGAAGTATGAAAGGGGTGATCCTGGATTGGGCAACACTGGGCCCTGGCGTTGATATCAGTCCATTGACTGATATTGACCTTGAGTGGTCGGTATACGATATGACGGCTTCGGAAGAGGTTACAGAGCGTATCCAGGATGCCGCTGTCGTGTTATCCAATAAAGTGGTCATCAACCGTGCGCATATGGAGGCTTTTCCAGCATTGCGTTACATCGGTGTCATGGCGACAGGGATGAACAATGTTGATCTTGAAGCTGCCAGCCAACGGGGCATCAAGGTCACGAATGTGACCGGTTACGGGACAGCCAGCGTTGCACAGCACGCATTTGCACTGATTCTATCCCTTGCGACATCACAACCACGCTATGCCCAGGCAAGTCGGGACGGCACCTGGTCTGCCAGCCCGATGTTTTGTCTGTTGGATTATCCGATCATGGAATTGCAGGGGCGTAAATTGCTCATTGTCGGATATGGCGAACTGGGGCAGGCGGTCGCCCGCCTAGCTGAAGCATTCGGTATGGACGTCATGATGGCTGCTATTCCCGGTTCATCTACCCGTGCGAAAGAAAGAATTGCGCTTGATGAAGGATTGGCCCAGGCAGATGTGGTTAGCCTTCACTGTCCGTTGACCGAGAAAACACGACATTTGATTGATAGCAGCCGGTTATCTCTGATGCAGTCTCACGCTTTGTTCCTTAAATCCCGCTTAACCTTGGGAATGTGAGCAAGCTGGCCGTACTTTTGGCAACAGAGTACAGTTTTTGCACAAAACG
>NZ_BAABFL010000405.1:0-14493 GCF_039540975.1 Kistimonas scapharcae | reverse complement strand
AGGCGGTAATGGGAACATGGGGATGAGCTTAGGCGGCAGAACGTGAAATCGCCTTATGTACCGGTTTTTGAGTACTTACGTATCCCCTTGTGCTTTGTGTTTCTGCAGCAGGGCTTCACCTTCACGGTAGATCAGGGGTTCAATGACCGACTCAATAAATGTGGAAATCAAGGGAGTCAGCCTTTCATCGGTAAAACCAATAATCGGTTTGAGGTTGTGGGCCATGTACGCATGGATATCCAGTGTGCCGGCCTCGTAGTCCGCGTACAGCTGATCGCTTTGATGCAGGAAGTCAGGATCATTAATTAAGCCTGTATCGACGCAGAACTCAGCCCAGAGCGATGTGCTGCCGCGATTAATCAGGGCATGTTCCAGATCAAATATTGCCAAGGGTATGTGATTCGCGTTCGGAGTTGTGCTGATCGTTAACGTGATGGCTTATTATAAGCATCGCATCATGACGAATTGACGACATAATACCCTGCTTTGACGAAGAACTGGCCGGGGAAACTGGAAAACTGTCAGTCTGCTACATATTCTCAATAGATAGACAGGGCTCTCGATATTGAATGACAGGGACGTTTGACAGGAAAAGGATCCAGCCTGCAGGGACTGCACATGAGAAACGTATGTAAACAGTTATCACTGACCAGCTTCTTTTTATTCTTTGTCTTTACCGGCACGCCCAGTGCCGCGGCGGACAAGGATGCCCTGATTAACGACCTGTATCACCGTTCTGGTCTTAAGATGCAGCTGGATTGGATGCAAAACAATTTTGCCGATGCCCGGGCATTATTTGGTGATGACGCCCAACAAGCGGATGAGGCGACCCGCAAGATGATGGTGCTCTTGGACAAGAGCCTGAAAGAGAAGTTCTCAGACCAGCGCGTCCGTGGCATTGTACTGGATCATCTTGATCGCGATTTGTCTGAACAGCAGCTGGAGCAGATTCTCCAGATTATGGATGACCCTATCTGGC
This sequence comes from Kistimonas scapharcae, assembly GCF_039540975.1. Taxonomy (NCBI): domain Bacteria; kingdom Pseudomonadati; phylum Pseudomonadota; class Gammaproteobacteria; order Oceanospirillales; family Endozoicomonadaceae; genus Kistimonas; species Kistimonas scapharcae. Next base: position 13,514 of record NZ_BAABFL010000405.1, on the reverse strand, counting down.
AACGGGCCTGGGAACTGGAAGGCCGTGCCTACCAGCCAGACGGTATTGCCCAGATGCAGCAATACATCGCCCAGCGCCTGGAGAGCAAACCGCCACGCAGCTCCAGGGTTGGCCTGGTGAGTGAACTGATTGACGTCACTGATGCGGTTGACCTTACATTGGAAATGGCGATCCAGGGGGCCCTGATGGCCTCGCGCATCATGATGGAAAAGCTGGGTAAAACGGAAATCACTGAGAAGCAAATGGAGGATGCTGCCCGGCGCCAGATGGAAAACTACCGGGAACAATATCGGGATATGCTCACTGCACAGATGCTGTATATTTACCGGTACATGTCCGACAATCAGCTGAAGGCATACATCCAGCTGTATTCTTCGCCAATAATGCGCAAGCTGAACAACACGGTCACCGGTGCCCTGCTGGCGGTCATGCGCTAGCGAGACCTCCAAGGTTGAAGACTGGCAAGCAGCAATAGAAGACAGAACGCCAGCACCGGCCATGAGCGGAAGCGCATAAACGGCGTGTCTCCCATCATTACCGGTAACTCTCCATCAAGCACGCCTGCCTGATATTGTGTGATCTGGCTGACGACACGGCCTTTCTCATCGATCAATGCACTGATGCCGTCATTGGTGCCACGAATCATATAGCGCCCGGTTTCCAGAGCCCGCATGCGAGCCATCTGGAAATGCTGGAACGGACCAATCGAAGTGCCAAACCAGGTGTCATTGCTGATGGTAATCAGGAAGCCGGTATCGCGGGCCAGCGCTGCCGCAAAGTCTGGATAGACAACCTCGTAGCATATATAGGTCGCAACAGGGTGTCCGGCGACCTGAAGAGGGGGCTGGTTGTCACTGCCGAGCGAGAACGATGACATGGGCAGGTCGAAGAAGGCAATCAGGCCGCGCAGTACGGATTCAAAAGGGACATATTCACCGAAAGGCACCAGCTTCTGTTTGAAGTAATAGCCATCGCCGGTACCCAGGCTGATGATGCTATTGTAGAAACGGTCGCTTTCATACCAGGGCATCCCTAGTACCAGACTGGTCTGGGCCTCTTTTCCCTTGGCATCCAGCTGATCCATCAGTGCTGGGACATTCTGATAGAGCGTGGGTATGGCGTTTTCAGGCCAAATAACGATATCCCTATTCCAGAAAGGTTGGGTCAGCTTGAGATAGGTCTCAATCGTGTCGTCCAGGTGCCCGGGTTTCCATTTCAAATCCTGGGAAATATTGCCCTGAACAGCCGCAAATGACAGTGTTTGCCCTTTGACAGGTTGGGTCCATTGAATGATCTGAAGTGGGACGCTTAGCAGCAAAAGGGCGGTGGTGCCGATCAATATCGCAAGTAGTGTACGGTCATGGCGGTAGAAAAGGTATTGTGTCAGTCCACTGGCAAATAGCACCAGTAATAGTGACAGACCAAAGACGCCTGTCACAGGTGCCCAACTGGCCAGTGGTGTATCAATCAGTGTGTAGCCGCCATAAAGCCAGGGAAAGCCCGTGAGAAACCAGCTGCGAACCCACTCAAATAACACCCAGATGGCGCTGAACAACAGCACCGGTGGCCAGCTCCTTTCACGGTTGATACGCCGACAGAGCCAGCGATAAAGTGCAAACTGCGGTGCCGTGAACGCCAAAGCCAGAGCCATCACAAACAGGGCGGTAAAGGCAAAGGCGAGAAGTGCCGGTGCGCTGCCAAAGTTGTGGATACTGACATAGACCCACGAAACACCCGCGCCATAGAAACCCACGCCAAAGCACCAGCCGCGCCAGGCAGCCTGTTTGGGAGGCAGCCCGCGCATCAGCCAGAAGACAGCCGCGCAGACCAGCAACCATACAAGCCAGAGATCAAAGGGGCTGAATGCCAATGTCGCACAGGCACCGGCAAGGCCGGCCAACAGGTGACCGAGCCGGGGATAGGACCTGATCATTGGGCGGGTGTTACCCGCAGCAGACGAATCCGGCGGTTATCCGCGTTCAGTACCTGGAAAGAGAAATTGTCGATCGTGATGGTTTCATTGCGCTTGGGCAGGTGGCCGAACTGTTGCATCACAATGCCGCCAATGGTATCGAACTCTTCTTCACTGAAGTCACTGTCAAAGTGCTCGTTGAAGTCCTCAATCGGCGTTAGCGCCTTGACCACATATTCACCGTCATTTAACGGCTTGATGAAACTGTCTTCCTCTACGTCATACTCGTCTTCAATATCGCCGACGATTTGTTCCATGACATCTTCAATCGTTACCAGACCCGCCACGCCACCGTATTCGTCAATAACGATCGCCATATGGTTCCGGTTGGTGCGGAAGTCGTGCAGCAGTACATTTAAGCGCTTGCTTTCCGGGATGACCGTGGCAGGACGCAGTAGATCCTTAATGGTAAAGCGACGATTTCCCTTGTCCACGATCAGCGGCAGGAGATCCTTGGCCAGCAAGACACCCAGCACTTCATCCTTGGTGTCGCCAATCACCGGGAACCGGGAGTGGCCGGATTCAATCAGCGCCGGCAGGAATTGCTCAGGCGTCTCTTCTGCCCGGATGCAGACCATCTGGGAGCGGGGAATCATCACCTCCCGGACCTGCATGTCAGCCACCTGTATGGCGCCCTCAATAATCTGCAGGGCTTCGCTGTCGAGCAGCTCACTGTGTTCGGCGTCCCGTAGCTGGTTGAGCAGTTCTTCCCGGTTCTTGGGATCGTTGGAGAAAACCTGCTTCAGCCGATCCAGCCAGTTTTTCTGGTGTTGAGAGCCAGTGGCCAGTGGCTGCTGGCTGGCGGGCTGTTGGGACGGATTAGGGTGGTCGTCGCTCATTGTCTTCTTTAAGTGGTTTCCGGAGAAAGCTCGTCCATGGCGTAAGGGGCGGGATAGCCCAGTCCTGTCAGAACCTGTGTTTCCAGCGCCTCCATTTCGAGGGCTTCTGCGTCTTCTATATGGTCATACCCCAGCAGATGCAAGGTCCCGTGAACTACCATGTGAGCCCAGTGGGCTTCCAGGGTTTTTTGCTGTTCCCGGGCTTCCCGCTCGACGACCGGTGCACAGATCACCAGGTCGCCGATCAATGGCAGCCCGAGTTCTTCCGGCAGGTCTGACGGGAAGGACAACACATTGGTTGGCCCCTGTTTGTTGCGCCATGTCTGGTTCAGCTCGGCACCTTCCTCCGCATCGACAATCCGAATACTGATCTCGGTTTCGTCACGGGCAGTGCCGATGGCGGCCCCGGCCCATTGCGTCAGGGTTTCTTCAGAGGGCAGGTTCTCACTATCGCTGGCGATCTGCAGGTCAATGTAGGTGGTCATCAGGCGGTACCCTTGACCTTGCGAGATTGCTGAATGCGGTCGTGCTGGTCATAGGCCTCGACGATTTTCTGGACCAAAGGGTGCCGGACAACGTCGCGGGAGTTGAACATTGTAAAGCCAATATCCGGTACGCCTTCCAACACCTCGATGGCGTGCGCCAATCCGGAGCGGGTGCCGCGGGGGAGGTCGACCTGGGTGATATCACCGGTAATGATGGCTGTGGAACCAAACCCGATCCGGGTCAGGAACATCTTCATCTGTTCAACCGTGGTGTTTTGGGATTCATCCAGAATGATGAAGGCATTGTTCAGTGTGCGGCCACGCATATAGGCCAGCGGTGCAACTTCAATGACATTCTTTTCGATCAGCCGGGCAACCCGCTCAAAGCCAATCATCTCATAGAGCGCATCATAGAGTGGGCGCAGGTATGGATCGATTTTCTGGGCAAGATCGCCTGGCAGAAAGCCCAGCTTCTCGCCCGCTTCGACGGCAGGACGTACCAGCAGGATACGACGGATCTGTTCCATTTCCAGCGCCTGTACCGCACAGGCTACCGCTAGGTAGGTTTTGCCGGTGCCGGCCGGTCCGATCCCGAAGTTAATGTCGTTCTCCAGAATGGTACGGACATACTTCTGCTGGTTAGGGCCTCTAGGCTTGATCAGGCCCTTACGGGTTTTCAGGCTAATGGGGTCAAGATCCTGAACAACCTGAGAACCGTCGATCACCGCTTCAACGGAGGCATTTTGCAGGAACAGGTGCACGGTTTCCGGGGATAGGTCATCAGCGCCATCGGTTTCGGCATAGAGTTGACGAAGGATGTCTTCCCCTGCATCGATCATTTGCTCATTACCCGCCAGCTCAAAATGGTTTCCGCGGTTATTGATGCGGATGCCAAGGCGCTGCTCAATTTGCTTCAGGTGTTCGTTGAATTGGCCGCATAGGAGGGCGAAACGGTGAGCGTCGATGGGCTCAAGGTCGAATTGGCGGGCGGATGCCCCAGTGGGTTGTGCGTTCAAAGTGTCGTGTTCAACCATGTTACTGCGTATGTATTGAGGATATACCGGTTAGCCCATCATGGAAAGCAAGAGGGCGGTAGCGACGCATTGGCTCCTGATAAAACGGCGTTATTGATGAAAGTGCATCTGGATTCAGTCTGATACGCCGAATACCCGTCGGTCGCTACTATAACAAAAACCGCGGATTCTTAAATTTTAAATCTGTATTCGTTATAAAATGGCCGCCGAAGGGGCAGGCTGCGGTTGGCACGGAATGTGATAAGCCAAGCACAGAGCCTCAGGCAGTTTGCGCCTAGACAGCGCAATGGCATGACGCCCTGAGAATAATGAAAGGTTTTCCACGACCTGACAGTGTGAAATTTTTTCACAATAACAATGATAAGGAAGGACCATTGATGCGTTATTTTGTTACCGGTGGTACCGGTTTCATCGGCCGTTTCCTGGTTGCACGATTGCTCGAGATGGGCGGGACAGTACATGTCCTGGTGCGTGAAAACTCTATGGATAAGTTGGTAGCACTGCGTGAACAGTATGGCGTGGATGAAACCCGTTTGGTGGGGGTTGTCGGTGATTTGACTGCTCCCTGCCTGGGTATTGATAATGACACGCTGAAGCATCTCAACGGTTCCATTGACCATTTCTTCCACTTGGCCGCCATCTATGACATGAAGGCAGATGCTGAAAGCCAGGAGCGGGCCAATATAGAAGGCACTCGGTCGGCGGTTTCCTGTGCAGAGTCCCTGTCAGCCGGTTGTTTCCACCATGTCAGTTCCATTGCTGCCGCAGGCCTTTACCGTGGCACCTTCCGTGAAGATATGTTTGAAGAGGCCGAGCATCTCGACCACCCCTATCTGCGCACCAAGCACCTGGCAGAAAAGGTGGTGCGCGAAGATTGTAGGGTGCCTTGGCGTGTTTACCGTCCCGGCATGGTCATAGGCCATTCCCAAACGGGCGAAATGGACAAGGTCGACGGCCCGTATTATTTCTTCAAACTCTTACAAAAACTGCGTCAGTCACTGCCTCAGTGGATGCCGACCATCGGTATTGAAGGTGGTCGGATGAATATCGTCCCTGTGGATTTTGTGGTTAATGCCATGACCCATATTGCCAGCCAGCCGGGACTGGATGGTCAGTGTTTCCACCTGGTGGATCCGGACCCGTCCAAGGTCGGTGAAGTCATGAATACCTTTGCTGAAGCCGGTCATGCCCCCAGGATGGCCATGCGTATTGACTCGCGCATGTTCGGTTTTATCCCCAAGATGATCCGGGATGGTATTACCCGCCTGCCGCCCGTCCAGCGTATACGGGATGCATTGCTGGAGGATCTCGGCATTCCACCGACCGTCATGAACTTTGTGAATTACCCGACCAAGTTCGACTGTCGGGAAACTGAACGCGTTTTGAAAGGCTCGGGCATCGAGTGCCCCAGATTGCGAGACTATGCCCCGGCTATCTGGGATTTCTGGGAGCGCAAGCTGGATCCGGAATTGTCAGTGGATCGCACTATCAAAGGTGCCGTTCAGGGCAAGACCATTGTGATTACCGGGGCAACATCGGGGATCGGCAAGGCGACAGCGCTGAAGCTGGCAGAAAGTGGTGCAAAATTGATTCTGGTTGCGCGGACACCGGAGAAGCTGGAAGAAACCCGGCATGAAATCGACCAGCTTGGTGGGGAAGCCCATATCTATCGTTGTGATATCAGTGTGCCGGAAGACTGTGAAAAGCTGGTGGGCACAGTATTGGCCGATCACGGGTACGTCGATATTCTGGTCAACAACGCGGGACGTTCAATCCGGCGTTCCATTGCGCTGTCGTTTGATCGGTTCCATGACTTTGAGCGAACCATGCAGCTGAACTATTTTGGTGCGCTGAAGCTGATCATGGGCTTTTCGCCGGTCATGCTGGAAAGGCGCCGCGGACACATTATCAATATTTCGTCCATCGGCGTACTGACCAATGCACCAAGATTTTCTGCCTATGTCGCGTCCAAAGCTGCGCTGGATGCCTTTTCCCGCTGTGCGGCGGCGGAGTTCTCTGACCGTAATGTCAAGTTCACCACCATTAATATGCCGTTGGTGAAAACCCCGATGATTGGTCCAACCAAGATCTATGACTCTGTACCGACCCTGACACCAGACGAAGCGGCGGATATGGTGCTGGATGCCATGATTAACAAACCCAAGCGGATTGCCACACGATTGGGGATCTTTGCCCAGGTCGTGAATGCTCTGGCACCCAGGGCCAGCGAGATTATCATGAACACTGGCTTCAAAATGTTCCCGGATTCAGCGGCAGCTCGTGGCGATAAAGAGGCTGATAAAGGGAAGAATACCGCTATTTCCTCAGAACAGGTGGCCTTTGCGGCATTGTTGCGGGGGATTTACTGGTAATGAATCAATAAGGTGTTAAGACACTGTGGTTATGGGCCTGCCAGGTCATTGGTAGGCCCAGTTATTTTTTCTGTTACACGGGCGCTGAAAAGTTAACATGATTGGCAATATCTATATTTATACGAGAAAGGCGCTGCGATTATAAATCAGAAGGAATTTCTAATGGGAACTGTAATCAGGCCATGGGTGATGCTGTTGGTAGTGATAGTCAGTCAGACATCATTCGCCCAACAGGATGAAGTTGCCACACGTCAACAGGCAATGGATGTTATTACCCAGTTCCACGCCAAGCGGGCTGCGATGCAGATGCGTCATCAGAAACAGTATGACGCCGGGTGGAGTGTGCAGCTGCAAAGAAAGAATATGGAGGAAGAGGAGATGTTTCTGCTCAACTCTGCGGTCATCGTGGAATCTTATTATCGTGAGGCGCCGCTTGGCGAAGTACGAGCAGAAGCCCTGTCTGATGTAGCTGGTTTAAAATCACATATCACTTTTGAAGAGGGAATGTTGAATCGATCAGGCAGCGGTGTGGTTGATGATAGGTTGGAATGGGGGCAGAAACATTTTGAAGCACGGATGGTGTATTACACGGTACGCATTCTTGAATATGAAGATAATCCGCCAGTGAATGTCGATCAGTGGTTGAAAGTGATGCACCTTACTATTCCCGAAGGCTGATCATAATCCATACGATAGATAGAGCGTAATGCATGGTATTCACTGTGACCGTTTTCCCCTGTAAATCTAGGCGGAATGCTAAACAGCAGTGACGATAGAGTCTGCTTTAATGGCTGTGATGCAAACAATGCGTCGTTATATCGCAACATTAATTGCACCTATCGGTGAATCCTGATGAAACGAGTAATCATTGCACCTGCTAAATATGTGCAGGGTGAAGGGGTTTTGTCCTTCCTGGGTGAATACGTCAAGGTTCTTGGGCAACGGCCGGTGGCGATAGCCAGCCCATCGGTCATGGAGAAGGTCGAAAACACCGTTGTGGAAAGCCTGTGTCAGTATCCACAGGGGATTCGGTTGGAGCGGTTCAATCGAGAGTGTTGCCGGTCAGAAATTGAGCGGTTGCAGGCAATCTGCCAGGCCGCGGGAGCCGATGTCCTGATAGGTATTGGCGGTGGCAAGGCGATTGATACAGCCAAGGCCGTTGCCTATTACTGTCGGATTCCCGTTGTGGTTGTGCCGACGATTGCTTCAACCGATGCGCCCACCAGCGCGGTTTCGGTCATCTATACGGAGGAAGGTATTTTTAGCGAATACCTGTTTTTTCCCCGTAACCCGGACCTGGTGCTGGTTGATACCCGCATTATTGCCAAAGCGCCGGAGCGGCTACAGGTGGCCGGTATGGGGGATGCCCTGGCGACATTCTTTGAAGCCCGAGCCTGTTACCGGGCGGGGCGTACGACCAATGCGGGAGGTGTGACCAGTCAGTCAGCCTATGCATTGGCAGAATTGTGCTATCAAACATTGCTGGCGGATGGGCTGAAGGCGCGTCTGGCGGTGGCTGATCATACTGTCTCGGCGGCAGTCGAGAATATCGTGGAAGCCAATACGTTTCTCAGTGGGGTGGGCTTTGAGTCAGGTGGCTTGGCTGCTGCTCATGCGATCCATAACGGGCTGACCTGTCTGGATGTGTGTCGTGCTCGCTACCATGGTGAAAAAGTAGCGTTTGGCACGTTGGCCCAACTGCTGCTTGAGAATGCAGCGCTGGACGAAATTCGAGAGGTGATGTTTTTTTGTCAATCAGTTGGTTTGCCTGTCACCCTTGGAGAACTGGGGGTGAGTGATGTCTCGGAAGCGTCCCTTATGCCTGTGGCTGAAGCTGCCTGTGCAAAGGGCGAGACCATTCACAATATGCCCTTTCCTGTTTCGGTGGAGGCCGTGCTGTCTGCCATGCTGTCAGCTGACAGGCTGGGGCGGCTATACAGTGAGCAGGGGGGCCGGGTTAAGGCTCTGAGAATGGCTGCCTGCTTGTTATAGCCGGGCTGATCACTATGCCAGGTTGTCCGACACCTGGATGGATCGTGGTCAGGGGGTGGCTTGCCATTGTGCTGCACTTGTTTGCGCCTGCTGGATTTGTTTCGTTGTCAGCCTGGCTTTCAGGTGAGACCGGTGCCTGGGTGGGTCATTCAGTATCCACTGGCAGAGTTCGTTGTGCGCACAGCCTTTTGCCTGTTGCTCGGCGATTAACATCCAGATGTAACCGGTGATGGCTTCCGGAAAGTAATGGTTCGAGTAAAGGCTTCCAAGGTTATATTGTGACTGGATATAGCCCTGTTCAGCCGCTTTGCGGTAGTAGTCCCTGGCTTTGTTGTAATCAACACTGACACCGTTCTTACCGTATTCATAGGCGACTCCTGCATTATGACAACCGGACACTTCTCCCAGGTTGCAGGCTTTCTCAAACCAGGAGGTTGCTTCACCAAATGTGTCGGGTTTTACTTCACCGGCATTCAGTAATAATCCCAATTTCATGGCCGCCTGGGCGTCGTCCTGATCTGCCCCCTGGCGGTACAGTTCCGCAGCCGCTTCTGTTTGACCTGCGCGATACGCTGCATCACCGGGTGTGGTGCTGCAACCGGTAAACAGTATCGCAGGCAACAGGAAGGTAAGCAGTCGTTTCACGATCAGGGGGCTCCTTTCTGGAAATCGATCAATATCCATAGGCAGGATTTTAACGATGGTTCAGGGTATTCATCATCTACAACCGCTAGATGGTCAAGGGGATGCCTGTTTGCTACATAACACACCCGGGAGCAGAACCACACTCGATAGAGGCAGAAGGATATGCTACAGCGATAATGTGTTTTACAAAAACATTATCGAGCCCGTTCTCCGGCCCTGCTCCAATGGTTGTCTGACTAGTCAGTCTGATGGTGCAGGCGGTATTTCATTTGGCACCTAAAAATATCGCATGACAACGAGATTATCGGAAACAACTTTCTGGGAAGGGTAACCGTTGTGTTAATGGTTACCCTATCGTGTTTATGCGACGTGTGCTTCATCCAGCTCAGAAGAAACCAGCTCACCGCGCAGGCTGTGCGGAAAGGCTTCCAGGATCAGTACATCTGCAAAGCGACCGATCAATCGTGGGTCGGTGCAGTGGAAGTTAACAACGCGGTTACACTCAGTTCTACCCTGCAGCTGTCCCGGATCCCTTTTGGAAAAGTCTGTGACCAGAATGCGCTGGGTGGTTGCCACCAAACGACGGCTGATCTGCATGGTCTGCTGGTTGATGCGATCCTGCAGAATTTGCAGACGTTGCTTCTTCACTTCAGCAGGCACATCGTCTGGCATATCAGAGGCAGGTGTTCCCGGACGCTTGCTGTAAATAAAGCTGAACGAGGCATCGAAATTAACGTCAGCGATCAGGTTCATGGTGTCCTGGAAGTCACGATCCGTTTCGCCGGGGAAACCGACAATAAAGTCGGACGACATGCTAAGGTCAGGACGAATCTTGCGCAGCTTGCGTATCTTGGACTTGTATTCCAGTGCCATATGGCCGCGCTTCATCAGAGCCAGTATGCGATCAGAACCGCTTTGCACCGGCAGGTGCAGGTGGCTGACCAACTCGGGCACATCTGCATAGACCTGAATCAGGCTTTCTGAGAATTCCACAGGGTGTGAGGTGGTGAAACGAATCCGGCCAACACCGTCGATGGCGGCGACATAGGTGATAAGTTCAGCCAGATCGGCGACTGTACCGTCGTGCTTTTCGCCGCGATAGGCGTTGACGTTTTGCCCCAGCAGGTTGATTTCACGAACGCCCTGTTCAGCCAGAGAAACACATTCGGCAATTACGTCATCAAAGGGACGGCTGACTTCATCGCCACGGGTATAAGGGACGATACAAAACGTGCAGTACTTGCTGCAGCCTTCCATAACGGAAACGAAGGCGGTTGGACCGTTGACGCTGGGTTCCGGCAGGCGGTCAAATTTCTCGATTTCCGGGAAGGTGACATCGATCACGGCCTTGCTGGTGGTTTTGCTGGCGTCAATCATTTCTGGCAGACGGTGCAGGGTCTGCGGCCCGAAGATCACGTCAACATATGGGGCTCGACGACGGATGGCGTCCCCCTCCTGACTGGCGACACAGCCGCCGACACCGATGACCAGTTTGGGGTTCTTCTCTTTCAGGTGTCTCCAGCGGCCAAGCTGGTGAAACAGTTTTTCCTGAGCTTTTTCCCGAACAGAACAGGTGTTCACGAGCAAAACATCCGCGTCATCGGGGCTGTCGGTCAGCTCAAGCTCATGGGTTTCGCCGAGCAGGTCCGCCATGCGGGCAGAATCGTACTCGTTCATCTGGCACCCATGGGTTTTGATGTATAGCTTTTTACGCATCCGCTTGTGTTACCGTGTCGTTTCAGGCATTGGCAGGTGTGCTTTTCGCTGACGAGTTTGTCAAACGGCGAACGCCTTACCTTTAAAAAAACCGCTCATTTTAGGCTTCAACGTCTCTTTTCGCTAGATATAGAACACGTTGCCTGGTAAGTAAAAATCCATGGGGGAAATAAGTCAGTCTGTGTATGAGTTGATTTTTTTGTAACCAATTGAATTTATTGGATTAATTTGTCCTTTGTGGTGGCGCCTGGATTTCAATGGAATCTTGGAACTTTTTTTGAGTGCATGTATCTAAACCGAAGGGTATTCACATCTTATTATGTTCAGTCATGCATGGGGAAAAGTATGGATCAGCCTGTTATCGCTGGAGGCTTAGTTGGAAATGGACACTCCCAGAATAATACACAGAATGTTGACAGAAATAACGCCGAAGGGTGTTTTCGTCGCTATGTGATAACGCCTGTATGCGAAGCTGTCAGCTACCTTGTTGAAGGCATATGTACACTCTGCAGAGATATCAGATCATTTTTTATTCGTGTTTGTTCTCCTTGTTGCGGCGGCTTTGCACAAAGAGAGGAGCTAACTCCAGAGAGGGATCAAGAGGGTATCGAATCAGTGGAACAGAATGAACCTGTTCTCGATGGGGATAGAATTGCAACCGAAGTACCATCCGGTGAAGATGATGCTGGAATACCTGATACGCAGCCTTCTGAGTCTAGGATTGATAATACAAGTCCTCTCAGAGTTAGAGCGTCCTCAGATCCTGAAAAAAAGAGTAAAAAACAACCTGATGTGGTGTTATGCCTGAAAAAATCGCAATCTACGACTGCATTGCCTGAGGTAGCTCCAGGTAAGAGTATCAGAGACCCTCTGACCGGGTTGGACGTAACTTCAGCAGGGACGGATTCAACGGCTGCAGCAGAACCTCCACATAGTTCTTTTCAAGACACATCATCAACTTCTAGCTCGTATTTGAGTGTAAGGTCGCAGCCTGAGGTCGATGATCAGGGGAAAGAAGGCTCTCAGTCTGACCTTGAGCCATTTTGGGATTTTCCTGAAGTTTCTTTACATGTCCCGGGTACTATCATTGTGCCTGCTGAAACCATGCAGGAGGAGACAGCGTTTCGATCCCTGCCAGAATCTACTATCTATGAAGAGACATTAAGGGCTGAATTTCTATCAGAGCTCGATCAGCCTGAAGGCGAAGTAACAGCTTCCTCGGAAGCAACAGATGTTCAAGAGGATATATCTTCGCTACAAGAAATGCCTCAGGCAGCAACGTCTGTCACCAGTAAAAACTATGCTTGGCAGAGTGTATTTACTCAGGAAAGATATCAAACACAAGCGTATGAAAATATACGTTCTTTTTTAACGGATAATCCAAGTCTGGCACGAGGAGGAAATTATCAAGAAGCATGTTTTGACTTGGATTTTTCTAAAAAGGACGATATAGAGAGAACTAAGTTAAAAGCTCGTCCTGAAGGATATATCAGAAAAATACAATCGGAAAAAGTCAATGCAGAAACATCGGTTATGCCGCTTGTGGCGGTTGAGCTATACCGAAATGATCTGAAATGGAAGACTGGCTGGACAGGATGGATTGAAGGGGATACGGTCAGAATTACGTCTTGTGAAAATAGTTATTCTTATCAATGGCTAAGTAAAAAAAATCCCCCTTTTATTTTTGTGGTGCATATTTTGTTGCCGGAAATTTCTCTCATATTAAATTATGCGAAACCAGGATTATATCCATTTGAGGGAGGATACCAGCAATTAATGAATAATCTTTTCTATAGTGTGGGTAATGACTTTGATAAGGCTGTCAAAAAGTTAAAGTTAATACCTCAGGTGATTAATAAAATGCCGTCTATTCATATACCATTGGTTGGTGATATCAATGACTTTATGGACACCGCTGCAATTGTCAAAGAAAGATTTAGCTATCTCCCTTTTTGTGATGAGGAAAGGGTCGGGGAGGATCGTCGACATTTTGAGGTTTGTATTGACATGAGGGCTAGTTTGGCTGTCAGGAGTTTATTTGGAACAATAAAGAGCCAGGCAAAAAGCATGCATCTTAATTTGGCATTTACGGTGGAGCCTTTAGATAAAAAAGAGCAAGAAAAGGAAGGAGGTGAGAGTCAGCTACCAGAGGTGCTGTTTGCAGGGGTCGAAATAAAAAAACCTGTTTTTGGAACTGTCGATGAATTGGAAGAGTTAGGTACATCAGGTGTAGTTGTTCACACAGTAAAATAATGAGCTGCATACGCTGAATCGTAGAAAAGAGGCTGTTAGGACGTTTGAACGTTACAATGCTGTATTTTCACCTGTGCTTACCCATCCTTGACGCAAAAAATAGCCGATATTGACCGGTAGATGTTAGGAGCTGTTGACGTTTCACATTGGTAACCAGACAAAAGCACAAGCCAGAGCTACGACACTGACAAAGTTTCGCTTTAGCT
>NZ_BAABFL010000404.1:0-14223 GCF_039540975.1 Kistimonas scapharcae | reverse complement strand
TTTTTCATCTCGTTCTCCGTTTGACTCAGTGTAAGTCGGAGAACTCTAATTCGAAATGCCCCTAGTTTAGGGGATGATTACACGCGTTGTGACCATGACCATGAACGGCTCTGGTATCAGAGACATTAGTCGTGTACACAGTATCAGTACGAACATACTCATTGACCATTTAAAGACACAGTCACTCAGGTCCCCTTTGAGAACGCGATGCTAGAAATATGGTGCGACATGGACGAACAGTCGCTTTTGTTGGCAGCAAGAGACATCAACGATGGTTGTTCTACTAAACTCCAAGGCTCTATATATCTGAATGTAAATCCATATAACTGAGACATTTATGAAAATCAGAAATGCCACCCTTGAGGACTTAGAGTTTATTAATGAAGGTATCCAAGAAACTCACCTTATCGAAAAATGGACTAAAGAAAGCTGACTCATCAAAATGAAAGAGAAGATATAACACCCTCCATTAAAAAACCTGAAATAATAGTTATTGATTGCCAATTAAAAAAGGCTGGCTTTGTTTGGATGAAGCCAGATTTTAAAGCAATGCATTTAAACAGATCAAATTATCTATGGGAAAACCTAATTTATGTGGACAGGAAATCAGAAGACATGATATTGGTAGCTTGCTCCATGAGGAAGTGGTCAAAATTGCCAAACGCCTTGGAAGAAATGAGATATTACTGGACATATTCGAAGTCAATGATGCATCAAAGGGTTTTTATAATAGCTTTGGAATAGACCCGGTTTACACCATCTAATCCATCAACATTTGAAAATAGGTCAATTCGATCAAATAATTCCGGAAAGCTTTAAACCTCCGCTAATTTAGTAGACAGCAAAATCACTAAAATGGGGATCCACTCTTCCTTAGAAGAGGTTATTATATTGGCTTTATGGATTCGCAACTGAAATATAAATTTGAAAAATTCAGGCTGATATTCATTATTTACTGTCGCATATTCGATTTTTTAATATAACTATGACAGGCAAATTATAAAATAACACCTATGCTTTTCGCTTCAATGATGCTTTGGTATTGGCGATATCTTGAAAACACATGATCAACTTCTTACACATTAAGTACTGAAACAGTACTTAGATAAGAGCGGTATTAATCAATATTGAAAAAAGGTGAAAAACAATGATTAGATATCTTGCTTTGACGCTGTTTCTTTTTCCAGTTACATTTTCATTCGCAGGCCAGGATATTGATTTTGAGTTTATCAACAATAGTGATCAGGAGATATACATTAAAGCGGGCGATGCACACTGTATGTATAGCGTTTTGGCAGAAGCCACAATAAAGCCACATCAAACATTATCAGCATCATATGAAACAAAAGGTGGCGCATTCAGCGAGTGTGGTTATGAACATTCTTCATTCAATTTTCAATATACGATCGGTAACAATGCAGGGTCAGTCTATCAGTTTTATTTTGCCGATGGGGGTGCTGCGGTTAAAAGTGCCAATAGTTATATACCTCATGCAGCCATGCAAACGAATAGTGTGCACGGCTCAGGCAGCATTGCCGTAGACTACTATGTTGCAATAGCAACGACTGCCTCCCGTAACATCGTAAGCTTTCCTGCCGGAGGGGAAGGTTTGGACAGTAAGCCAATGAAAGTGCATTTATCATACGGCCCATTCTCAAATACAGAGTATTGAATCGTCCTCTTTGTCCCTGATATTGAGTGTCACTGCAGGATTAAAATGTTCACCTGTTTATAGTGCACAATGGTAGAAAGCCTTTAAACGATCATATTACAAGCCGGGTGGTACCACATTCTGGAGAGGTACTCTCCGAGGACGTTGTCATGAAGGCTTTCTTTGCATGAGAAGCAGTAAGTCTTACGATTCAACCGCCTGATCCGGTCTTTCAATGCTCTGGGTGAACGGCCTGCGAAAACATACACAGAACAAACAGCTCTCCCCCGCCTTTATGTACGACAAACGACCATTTCCCGTCCATCTCGCAGATCAGTGCTCGTTCATCCGCTCAAAGGCTCGCGAGATCCCATACAGTGTCCCAGTTTTTTAGATGACTGATGACGATATTGCACTGATTCCGGGTACCCGGGTCGTATCCCGGCTTCCTAAACAGTTTATCTCCACAACCTTACTCCGTTTGTGAGTGCCCAGTTTGTTAGCTGTTTATGTAAAATCAAACTGCATCATCCACAGCAGTGAATATGGCTACCGCCTGTCAGTAAAAAAACAGGGGGCTTTGCTCCATTTCACTTTGGATATGCGTATCAACATGCTCTAATACCGGTAAAAGAGCCCTCTGGTCAGATTATCAGATACCCTGTATCAGCTCAGGTCGAACGTTATTTCCATGCTTCAAATTTCTACGAACGTTTCCCTGCCCGACAGTGAGATTGAACTCAGCGCCATTCGCGCCCAGGGTGCCGGTGGCCAGAATGTCAACAAGGTCTCAACGGCCATACACCTGCGCTTTGATATCGCGGCCTCCTCCCTGCCTGAGTTTTACAAACACCGGCTGTTGACACTGAAGGACCAACGCATTTCCTCTGACGGCGTGATCGTTATCAAGGCTCAACAATACCGCAGCCAGGAGAAAAACCGGGCTGACGCCCTGGAACGGTTACGCGAACTGATCCGCTCCGTCGCGGTCTTTCGCAAGAAACGCGTTGCCACCCGCCCCAGCCTGACAGCCCGTAAGAAACGCCTCGACAGTAAAAAACGTCGGAGTAACACCAAAAACCTCAGAGGCAAGGTCGATCACTGAGCCATATCACGGCGTCCTGAACAAACGCCTGAATTTGTGCACGGACACGGTGTACAACGCTGCTGACTCTTCGGTCAGTGGCATCCCTTCCTAGCCCATCTATATTGGTGACTCCGCACCAGGATAACTGTGAGGATCACCGGCATGAAAAAGCTCGCAATCCCACCCATGAGCGCACTTTGGCGAACGACCTGTCATCTATTGGCGCTCGTTTTTCTCAGTACTTTTATGACGCTGGTATGCCAGGCTAATCCCAGCCAGACCACCGATACCGTGGTCATGATTTCACCGGATCACTTCGGCTTTAATCCCGAAACCGCTGTCACCAACTATTTCCAGAACATCCCTGACCAGGCGGCCGACATTACCCGGCACAATGCACTGGCGGAGTTCGCCGGGCTTCGTCAGGCACTTGAGGCGCACGGTGTTCAGGTACTATCAATGCCCAGCCGGGATGATGTTCCCACCCCCGAAGCCACCTTCCCCAACAACTGGTTCCTCACCTTACCTGCAGCCCACCATGCAACAGAGCTTTATGTCTTCCCGATGCTGGTTCCTACCCGCCAGAATGAAGTGCGTTTGCAGGCGCTGGAACAGCGACTCGCTGACGCCAATATTGCTCTGGCTGATCATCACGACCTCCGCCATGAATCTACCGTAGGTGAAGCGCTGGAAGGTACGGGCAGCCTGGTGCTGGACCGAGTCAATCGGCAGGCATTTGCCGCACTGTCGCCCCGTACCAGCCGCGCACTGACTGAAACGTTTTCCAGCCAGGCAGGGTATCAACCGGTGTTTTTTCATGCCGTTGATCAGCATGGTCAGACGATCTACCACACCAATGTCATGTTAAGTATCGGCACTCGATTTGCCGTACTGTGCGAACAATGTATTCCCGATGCCAAGGAACGTGAGCAGGTGATAGAACAGCTCGGGGACAGGGAGCTGATCTACATCACACCGGCACAGGTAAGCCATATGGCGGGCAACCTGCTGGAACTCAAAAACCAGAAGGGCGAACCGCTGATACTGCTCTCTCAACAGGCGCGGGCTCATTTAACCTCCGTACAACGCGCAGCACTGGAAAGCTATGGGACACTGGTCTCTGCACCGCTGGACACCCTGGAGACCGTCGGAGGTGGCAGCGCACGCTGCATGGTAGCTGAGATTTTCACCGGAGAATAAACAACGCCCTACACCTTTGTACAACCGCCGGGATCAACGACAGGGTCAACATCATGGATGTACACCCTGTCGCGAAGCACCTATCATTATTGGGCTATCGAACAGGGATGCCCCCCATGCGGCTGATCATAAAAAAAACCTATATTTCGCTCTTTTTCGCACTGGCGCTGCTGCCCCTTCTGGAGCCGGCGCTGTCGTTTGCCCAGCAGTTTGCAATTGTGGATACCCTGCCCGACTGGCTGCACCGAAACACCGCCATCTTCCTTTCCGGCCTGGTGACCATCACCCTGCCCTGGATTGCCATCACGCTGGCCACGGCACTCGCCCTGCTGTTTGCCCTGGGTACCAGTGCGCGTCTCTATTCAGTGGTGGTCGTGGTGGCGCTGCAGCTGCTGGTTTATGCCTTTACTGGTGGGCTGACCTTCAGCTGGCATCACTGGGCGACCTCTCTCCCGGGTATTCTGGGCGCCTTTGCCCTGGTGCCGGTTACCTTACTGTTGTCGCTCAAACGGTTTTAAGTTCATTACCTTTACCCATGAACCGCATGGCACCTGCTGCTTCCTGCAGCAGGTGGTGAACGTCCTCTTTGGCGACTGCCGTGATGCCTGTTTGTTATCGCAGAGGAATTACAGGGCGACTATTCGGTCGACCACCCTCAGGGGGGCTTTCCGATGGGTCACCATCAGCAGCGTTTTGCCATGCGTCGCGTCATTCAGCACTTGAAGGATCCTGTCTTCGGTGTCCGGATCCAGTCCCTCTGTCGGCTCATCCAGTAATAGCAACGGACTGTCGCACAATAGCACCCGGGCCAATCCCAGGCGCCGTTGCTCCCCGCCCGACAGCGGCACACCGCCCTGCCCCAGCCAAAGATCCAGCAGTCCATCCTCACCGCCCGTCAGACGATCAAGCCCCACCTGACACAGTATTTTCATCAATGCTTCATCACTGGCCTGCTCACTGGCAATTCGCAGGTTGTCCCTGAGTGTGGCACTGAATACATGGATGCGCTGTGGCATCACCGCCATCACATTACGCAGGGTGGATTCAGACATTCGCTCAATGGGACAGCCTCCAATGGCAATCGTACCGGCATCAGGATTCCAGTCCCTGCTCAGCAGCTGTAGCAGGGTGGATTTACCACACCCGGTATGACCAGTGATGGCAATCCGCTCACCTGCACGCACACTCAGGTCAAATCCAGCCAGAACGGACTCCCCCATCATGCCCGGATAACGGAAGCTGAGTCCTTTAACAGTCACTGCCACGCCTTTTCCATCAACGACGGGTGACTCCTGGTTGTCAGAGGGAAAACTGACCATTGGCGTCTGACGGGTCACTTCATTCAACCGTGCCGCTGATCGGCGTACCTGACCCAGTACCTGGAAGGCACCGGGTAATGGCATGATCGCCTCAAACGCGGCCAACGTCGCCAATGCCAGGATCGCCATGATGGGGCCGGCCAATCCCCCCGCCGACACCTCCGCCGCCGTAACCCACAATAGCCAGACCAGGGTCAGGCCAGCCAATACGGTGACCAACGCCACCGCAAAACCGTTGACCCGTGCCAGGATGGACTGCTGCCGGATTAGCTGTGCCTCTTCTTCCTCAACCGCCGCACGGTAGGTGGGTTCTGCCCCGAAGATCAGCAACTCGGCCTGCCCCGTCACATAATCATGCAACCGGGTACGCAACTGACCTTTGGCCTCAGTCACAGCCTGCCCCGCCCGGTTACCCAACCGGTAAAACAACACAGGCAGCAGTAACAAAGCCGGCAAAAGGACGGCCGCCAATGGCACCACGGCTGCCGGTGAAAACAGGCTGGCCAGTACGATCAGACCGACCACACCGAGGATCGCGCAGATCAAGGGCGTTAACAGGCGCAGATAGAGGTTATCCAGCGCATCAATGTCTGCCACCATTCGGTTAAGCAGATCCGCCTGCCGGAATCGTCTCAAGCCTGCCGGGGCCAGCGGTTCGACACAACCGTAAAACCAGACCCGGAGTCGAGCCAGTAATTTAAACGTGGCATCGTGGCTGACCACCCGCTCAAAGTAGCGACCCGCCGTACGCACGATGGAAAATCCGCGAACGCCCGCCCCCGGCGTAAAAAAGTTAAAGGCCTGTGCCGTGGCCAGGGTCAGCCCTGCAATCGCCGTCGCGGTAATAAACCAGCCAGAGAGCGCCAGCAGCCCAACACTCGCCGCCAGTGCCACCAGTGCCAGGATGATGCCCAGCCCCATCTGCAGGCTGTGGTGGCGATACAGTTTCAGGAAAGGCAGCAACTCACGCATGCTCTGTTACTCCCTTCTTTGCCGAGGTTGCCAACGGCGTCATGTCATCCAGCTCCTGTTCCCAGCTGTGCCAGAGTCGGGCGAATGGCCCGTCTTGCACGCGCAGTGCATCCGGCTCGCCATACGCGATACATTTGCCGCCATCGAGCACCAGCACGCGGTCTGCACGTTGTACCTGTAATGGGCGATGCGTCACCATCAACACCGTTTTGCCCGCACTGTAACGGCGGATACCATCGTCCACCAGCCGTTCACTGTCGTGATCCAAGCTGGCAGTCGGTTCATCCAGCAACACCAGTTGCGCGGATCGGGCAATCGCACGGGCCAGGGCGATACGCTGCGCCTGCCCGACAGACAACCGGCTGGCCGCTTCGCCAAGGGAGGTATCCAATCCCTGCTCAAGGTTTGCGACAATCTCATCCGCATGGGCCTGCTGCAGGGCCTTGTTAATGGCGTCGTCCGACAGCTCATGTCGCCCCAACCGGACATTGTCCCGCACCGAGCCACACACCAGCAGCGGATTCTGTCCCAGCCAGGTCAGCTGGCGGCGCCAGTGATCCGGATTGAGTTCCCGCAGCTCAATCCCGTTAATCTTCAGGGTGCCCTGGTAATCCAGAAAACCCAGAAAAACATTCAGCAGGGTGCTTTTACCGGCTCCAGACAACCCAACTATGGCCAAATGCTCTCCCGTTGCCACAGTGAAACACAGTTGATTCAACAGCAGCTTGTCACTACCCGGTGCCTGCACGGTGAGACGGTCACAGACAATCTCGACTGCCGGTTGTGCAGGACAGGCCAGCCCCCCTTCCGGACGTTGCGGTACAGGTTCATTGAGAAAATGCATCAGACGATCGCCGGCACCAATGGCCTGGGCACGGGCATGGTAGAAGGTGCCCAGCTCGCGAAGCGGCTGATAAAACTCCGGGGCAAGCAGAAGGAGAAACAGGCCCGTGAATAGCGTTAACTCACCGCCCCAGTGACCAAAGTTCAGGTAACCAAGGTAACTCATGCCCAGGTAAAGTGCCGTCAGCGCAATAGACACAGAAGCAAAGAACTCCAGCACAGTCGATGACAGAAACGCCAGCCGCAACACTTGCATGGTCTTGACCCGGAAGGCTTCTGCAGCCGACGCAACCATGGCCTTTTCCTGGCGGCTTCGGTTAAACAACCGCAGGGTAGCGAGCCCCTGCAGCCGATCCAGGAAGTGACTGCTCAAACGGGACAATGCCTGGAAGTTACGACGGTTGGCATCTGCCGCCTTGATACCGACCAGAATCATGAAAAGAGGAATCAGTGGCGCCGTCCCCAGGAAGATCAGGGTAACCGCCCAGTTCTGCGGCAATGCCACGGCCAGGATCAACAAGGGGATGGCTACTGACAGGGTCATTTGCGGCAGGTAACGGGAAAAGAAATCCTGCAGTTCCTCCACCTGTTCCAGAAGCAGCGTCAACCACTCACCTGCCGGGCGCTGGCCGACGGCTGCCGGCCCCAGCTGTCCCATACGGTTCAGCAGCAAACGCCGCACCTGTTGGCGAACAGCCTGACCGGCCCGGAAGCCGGCCTGTTCTCGTCCCATCAGACAACCGGCACGCACCAGACTGGCCAGCAAAAAACCACCCAGATACGGAAGAACCGCTGTCCGTTCCTGTCCGTCCATCGCCAGGCTATGGACGACAGTGGCTAAAAACCAGGCCTGGGCAATGATCATCAAACCATTGCCAATACCCAACGCCATGACACAGCCAAGCCAGCGTCCTGCTGCCTGCTTCTGGCTGCGTAACCAGCGATAAACCTCACGTTCGGTGGTTTTATTCATGCTTACTGCGCTATTTCACTCTGCAACCGGGCTCATACCATCAGGACGCCGGTAGGGATCAGGATATGCTGCTATGACAACACAAAGGAAAATGGATGCGGATTCTAGCAGCCTTCAGGGTTGAGGTAACGATTAGCGTCAGGGTTTTCAATGACAAGGGTGTCAGGTAGACCAACCCGTAGTCGCAACACTTCCCATACTCCGAAGGTATCGCTGATAATACGCCGTTTTCAGACAAGTACACCTGCCACTATGCTGGATAACATCCGAATCGTCATGATCCGTACCTGGCACCCGGGAAACATCGGATCCGCCCTGCGCGCCATGAAAACCATGGGCTTACGCCACCTCACCCGGACGCTGAAAGCATGGCGGCCATTCCTTCTCCTGGCCCAGCTTGACACCCAGAGCCTGTGGCCAGCAAGTGATTCTGGAAGCTGAAACAGTCAGGTCGCCTTAATGTTCGACCAGGAATCCATGTGGACGACCAATCAGGAATTACAGCAATGTAACTAAAACGCCGCATTCACCGGCGAGCAGGAGTATTCAATGGCGGCAGACCTTGATGAAGCTTAGGAAGGTGCGAATAAGTCCACACTCACCTTCGGTAACCCTTGCTATTGCTGATGCTGTTTTTTGGAAAAAGGGACTTATTCGCAGTTTCCCTTAGCAATGGGCTCATATTATGAAAGCAGAGAAAATCCAGGCTGCACAACCCATTCAAAACTATGGCCAACCACTCATTAATTAGCCAATAGGCGTTTCATTGTTTCAAATGCAGCCTTATTTTCATCACTGTCACGCAGTTCTTTATTCCAAAAAACTATATCTACAACACCTTTACATGAATGTTTAAGAGTACCTGCAATAATCATTTGTGGATCTTTTTCATTTTTCAACGCAGCTTCAGTAGGAATATCTGCTTGCTTTTTAAAGCTTTTTATATGTGGCGCAATATGGTGCAAGCAAACCAAGATTGTTTTATTTCTCATATGCTCAGCAAAACCTTCTGCTTCAATTTTATCAATAGCCCCACATATATTTGAACCGGCTCTTGATTCGATTATAACGGGAAAAAGTATGACCGTACTTGTATCAAATGATGAGATATTTCTTATAACAGGATTGTCAGGACATGTCTTATTAATTAATTGTCCGATAACTTCAGGGTAACGCGCGTCACTGCAAATTGCATTGGGTATTCGGATAGTCGGAACCGTTTTCTTAAGAAGAGCAGCAGGCTCGCTCGACGACGGAACGGCCATAAGTGTTAATTCCTCTTTTAAAGCCTCACCGCTCTTATCTAGCCTCGATGAAACAGCTACAGTTTGTGTTGTGCTGCCCTCTCTGCTGTATGCTCTGTCTCGTGGGGAAGCAGAAGCTTCAACGGTTTCACTGGCTGAATATTCTGTTACAGTTGATATGGCACAGGATTTTGTCTTATCTGAATTGTGTGCATCAAAATCATCTAGAATCTTGGTAAAGTCAGATATATTTTTTCTATTGTAATTACAATCATATATATCACCACTCCCTGTAATACCTATTCTTATTCTTATGACAGCCATACCTGCTCTCAAAGTCTTCACGAGTTCCGGATTTGTTGACTTCACAAAATAACAAGCTGGATCATTCATATGCGGTGCCACAGGATAAACAAGAAAAAATATTGTTTTCTTTAATTGTGCATCACTTAGTTTTGCTTTATTAATGGCTGCAGATACATTAGAACTTTCTCGTGAGGACATAATAATCGGACATATAATCAGCGCACTGGAATCTACAACCTGACCTGAAGAAAGGGATGTTATTGGCAAATCAACTTCCAGACACCTATTCAATGCTTTTATAAATCTGCGGACTCCTTCATCTTTATCTTCATAAATAGCTTTAGGCATAAAAAAACCTAAAACGGATTTTTCTGTGTTATCCATGGAATCATCCAGAGAATGAACCCTAACCGGTTGTTTACCCTGCACCTGCACTGATTCGTCAACAGTTAACTCTTCAGCAGCATGCGGCGGCGACAGCCTTGGTCTCGCAGATTGGCATACGTCTAAATCATAACGCCTATCTAGCGAACCCAGCATCGCATCAAACCGATCACCGTCTCTTTCGGCTATTATTTTACCGTCATCCTGAGCACTCGGCGGTAAGACAGCACTTGTGTCTAACGATGAAGGAGATGCGGTCTGCCCTCCACTAGCAGGTGACGATACATCTGTAGCAGATGAATCCACTGCTTTGGCATCAACCCTATCTGCTATACAAACCGTTTCTTCACTCTCACGCTGTTTAGGCATCCTGCTGTCTTTCGAACTATCAACGTGTTGACTCACTTTGGAATCATGCGTTTGAACTGGCCATTCTATAGATGTACGAGAAGACGAAACGACAAGCCCCTCCTTCTCACCGCTAATGGCATCATCTTCACTGAGTGGAACGGGTTGAAAAGACATCACCGCTGAAGCCTGGCTCAAGCCAGAATGGCTCGGATCCCCAGTAGTCTTATCATCACTCTCATCTATCGATAAGAGTTTAGGTTTTTTCAGGTCATCATCGTACAACAAAACATCATCGCTTGATGATACCGATGAAACGGCATCTATATTACCCTGTGACGAAAACACAGTTTTAGGCTCACATTCCCAATCGTCTTTTGCATCTTCTGATAAACAGGTGATATCAGCAGTGACATCATCATGGCAATCAAACACTCTCGCATCGACACTCCAATCATTCACGCCATTATCATGTCTACCATCAGAAAACACACATACCTCTTCATTAGGCTGTCTACTTTCCAATGATTCTAAAGCACAGGGTAAAACGGAGCTTTCTGCTGGATTCAAGCAATAAGTGCAACAGACTTGCCAGTGTAGACCTCAAGCGGTGTTAAACCACCAAGTACCTTGCGAGGCATGCTATTTAATTGATACTCCATCGCTTCAATTTCCTCTGCTGTAACCTGTCCAAGTGCCATTTTTTTAGGCCACTGACGACGAATAATGCCATTGGTGTTTTCATTGGTTCCTCTTTGGTAGCTCGCGTAAGGTTTGGCGAAATAAACATCTGCATTAACCGCTTCCGAAACCATGGCGTGCATTGCAAACTCTCCACCGTTATCCAGGGTGATTGTCTTCGCTCCTGGTGCACGTTGCAGCATCTCAATCATCTTGTTGGCTACTGTTTCAGCGTTCTTGCTCGTCACCTTGCCAATCATGGTAAGGCGACTTTTTCGGTCTACCAGAGTAACCAGGTGAGCATCCTGTCCATATACCGTATCACCTTCCCAGTCTCCCAAACGGGTGCGTTGTTCGACAATGGCAGGACGCTCAGTGATATCCGTTCGATCAGGTATCAGAGAGCGCCCGGCCTTACGCTTTCCGCCTTTCCAACGGGTCTTGCCAAACCTGGGGAGTTCTCGATAAAGCTGGCCCCCATTGGCTTTATCTTGAGCAATGAGCCGGTAGATAGTTGTATGGCTAATGGCTTTTTCAGGCAGCTCAATTTTAATGCGACAACTGATGTTTTCTGGCGACCATCCCAAAGACAGACCTTTTTCGATAATTTGTCTGTGCTGAACATCCGTTTTCTTTGCTTTACGAGCGTTTTTCTTACGCTCCGTTTTACGTTTTTCAGCCGCCTCGGGGCAGTAGCCGTCATGATCAGAATTTCGTCTTAACTCTCGGCTAATCGTACTTTTGTGAACACCAAGCGTGTCAGCCATGGCTTGTTGAGAAAGATCGTTTTTCAGTAGAGCCTGAAGCTGGCATCGTTTGCTTTGAGTCAGCTGTTCGTAGTGTTTGGTTTGAGTGTTCATTCCAGACATCCATTTCAGAGTGTGACAACTTAGAAATCTACCGACAGCTGTCTCACAATTCAAAATTCAGCCTGTTGCACTTATTGTATTACTCCAGCCTGAAGTATGAGCACTTTGCTCTGGAAAAGCGTGTTTGATTGAATCTTGCTTTGGGCTGGAAGTTTGCGTTTCTGGCTCCAAGACTACTGCATTACTCTGGCCGATCAAAAGTGAATCCTCTGGGCAACAACAAGTGCAGCGGCAGCAGGTAATAAAAAAATTCTTTATCTTTCCCGGTAATTCCCTAAACCACAATCCGATTTCTCGTAAGCACTGCTTTAATGAAAATCCGCTCTCCACTTCAGAGGTCACTCTTTGACCAAATCGTGGTAAATTTCTGCTCGCGGAGCTTCCACTTTCCAGATTCGATACCGTTGATTGCGATGTCTTCGTTGCTATGCTTGCCATATGCTCATTCCTTGTTTCAAATAGGATTCAATTTTATTTGGATCTTAAAGAGCCACAAAAGTTTAGAAAACGTTTATGGCACGTTTGGTTACTCATTATTCAGCACGAAGGATCTAAGCGATTACATTATTTATTCTCAAAATCTATAAGTAAGCGGTGGGATCAGGTATGTGAAATCGAAATAGCACCAACAAATCGATATGAAACAAGTGGTTAACTTGTCTTATATCAGGAATACAGCAAAACATCCTCAACAATGGCAAAGGTGTCAGACAGGCCATACCGTAGACTCAACACTTCCCATAATCCGAAGGTATCGCTGATAATACGCCGTTTTTAGACAAGTACACCTGCCACTATGCTGGATAACATCCGTATCGTCATGATCCGTACCTGGCATCCGGGAAACATCGGATCCGCCCTGCGCGCCATGAAAACCATGGGCTTACGCCACCTCACCCTGGTCAGCCCACCACACTGGCCCCATCCGGATGCCGACACCATGGCGGCCGGCGCCGCTGACCTGATTGACCAGGTCAACGTCGTAGAAAACCTGTCTGAGGCCATCGCTGACTGCTCCCTGGTCATTGGCACCTCCGCCCGCAGCCGTTCCTTCTCCTGGCCGATGCTAAGCCCCCGCACCTGTGGCCAGCAAGTGATTCAGGAAGCCGAAAACACTCAGGTCGCGCTGGTGTTTGGCCAGGAAACCATGGGGATGACCAATGAGGAATTGCAGCAGTGTCACTATCACGTCTGCATTCCCGGCAACCCGGAGTATCCCGTACTGAATGTGGCGTCAGCAATACAGATTCTCTGCTACGAGATCCGGCAAAGCCTGGAAGCACGCTCGGAAACAGGGTCTGACTTGAATGAGGAAATAACCACTTACCCGGATGCCAACGCCATGGAGCAATTTTACCAGCACCTGGAAGAGGCGCTTTACGATGTAAACTTCATCATTCGACAGCATCCCGGCAATGCCATGACCAAACTGCGTCGACTCTTTAACCGGGCACGACCGGAATCAGAAGAAATGAATATGTTGCGTGGCATTTTGAGTCGTATACAGCAAACACGAAAAGGCAATAACGTTTAATCAGGATACAGTGCAGAGACAGGGGTTACTGACGCAGACATATTATCCTTACTACCACACTGGAGTGCAGCTTCTATTAAATAAGCTGCTATCTCCTCTGGGTTAAACCCGTTCTGCCACAAAACGAAAACCAAATCACCCATTTGTTGTGAGGAGATTTTTCCTGTTATGCCATCACTCACTAATACCAGTAGGCAGTCTTTCAGGCTGGCGTCACCTGCCAGTCTTTCATACTGCCTTTCATTGAGCATCTCATCGAGTATCGCATCGGTGAATGGTACAATTTTCGGACGAGGGTTTAACGCATAGGTAAACCGTGATCCACCAAAATTGTGATCACCAATGGTACGCGCGGGCTCTACTTCTCCATTAACACGGTTCCCAAAGACTCCACCAGGAAACACAAAACCTCCGCGCTTCAATGCTGACTGGGTATACTTATCAGGTGATTGAGAGGTTTCAGAGGATTGAGTTTCATCAAATCCACATCTTGCATCTTCACTGGCTTGAAAAACTCTGCCTGTAGCCGTTATCAATATCGCTCTGGAATCACCCACATTGCAGACAAAAAGTGTCGAACCGATAACCATTGCAACAACAGCCGTTGTCCCACCATCCTTTTCAGATGCCATCCTGTCTACAGCCGTAAACGATAACTTAAGTGGGTTATACGTTCTCACTGCGTCTGAAGGATCCGGCAAGTCAAGCTCATGCCATATAATCAATTGTTGTTCCAATTCATAGGGTAACATCCTTAAATCCCGCTTAACCTTGGGAATGTGAGCAAGCTGGCCGTACTTTTGGCAACAGAG
>NZ_BAABFL010000403.1:0-14081 GCF_039540975.1 Kistimonas scapharcae | reverse complement strand
CCAGAATCAGTGTTCAAGACTTACCAGAATGGGTGTTCAAGAGTTACCAGAATCGGTGTTCAAGTTGTGCCAGAATACGCAAGCGCCATTGTTTATATTTCGGGATTAAGCGTTTATTCGTTTTTCCTTTCGATATTCCTGTTTATTACGCCTTCCCTTCATGCCATTGAGTTTTCCGCGATTCAATTATTCTCCGGGTTTAATGAACCACTCCATGCTGAGATTGAGGTGTCCGGCCTTACTGATCCTGATGCGCCGGTCGTCGTCGATGTTGCTTCCCCCCTGGAGCATCAAAATTATGACGTTCCAGTGCAATACTTTAATGCAGCGATCAATACTTCATGGCATCAGGCGGCTGATGGACGTCGCATTATTCGCTTAACCAGTGCATTGCCGGTTTCGCTTGAAAACTTGGATTTCCTTTTGATGGCAATACCGACTGATGAAACAGTTTTGATGCGTGTTCAAATCCCCATCACGCAGAGTGGCAGCGGTAAGCAACATTCTCAGCCCAGATTAAGGGTGCAAAACGCCAATGGCACCAATACCGCCGAGCGTCCCTTAACCCGTTTCAATGAGCCTTTAGCGAAAAACAAAAAGCAAACATTCAGGAATAAACAAAAGATTGTTGCAGCAAAGCGACAGAACCGACTAAAACGTACAGCGGAACTGGCCAGAGCCAATCGTCAGGTGGACGCCAATGCTAGAGTATTAGCCTTTAATTCTGTTGTTGATGAAATATCATATAACCCGCATTTTTCGAAACAAGCGATTTCCGCTGTTCTGCATGAGGATAGAGAGACAGACAAAGCGCAAGTGTCAAATAAACCAAGACTGGCCTTAGAATCGACGACTGATAATAAAACCTATGACAAAATAAAAATGAATAATGATGAAAATAAAAGTATTAATCTCGATATCAAGGAGAGGCTGACCGATAAAATCAACCCGTTTTTTGCTGTGCAGACTGTCCAGTCAGATATCGCAGTTTCGTTACTAGGCGAATTATTGCTGTCAACGGCATATCCTAAGATGAATGTTCAAACCCTAACTAAGCAAATGAATCCACAAATTTGCGTGTTTAAGAACGCCTCAAAAGCCATCATCGCTACAAATATGGTTGTCACAAGACTTGAGGATACGACGATAACACCTTTCTTGGGTTATGTATCACAGAGTTTGATAGTGTTCTCTCGAGATAAATTCACTGATCACTTTGTCGTGTAGCTCAAGAGTATGAGACTCAGGCTGATTTCCGTTATTGAGGTATCCAGCTGAAGCTTATTGCAGCTCCGGCATAGATACCATTGATGACGTCTGCCTTTGTGTTTTTGACGACTCAATCTCGTGACTATGAGGCAAACCTTGAGATTAGCTGTGAACGCTTCAATAAAATCTAGGTAAGCTCGCAACCCCCGGCATAACCACCGGGGTTACCATCTTATTAGCTATCTCCCATCAGCTGCTCTACGAGCCCCATCAGGATATGAATGACCTTGATATGAATTTCCTGGATCCGGTCGGCATAGCCAAAATGGGGCACGCGAATTTCAATATCCGCCAGGCCAGCCATTTTTCCGCCATCCTTGCCAGAAAGAACAATCGTGCGCATTCCTTTCTGTTGGGCAATTTCCAGTGCTTTCAATACATTGGCAGAGTTACCACTGGTGCTGATTCCCAGCAAGATATCGCCCGATTGTCCCAGCCCCTCTACATAACGGCTGAACACATATTCGTAACCAAAATCATTGCTGACGCAGGAAAGATGACTTGGATCTGAAATCGCAATGGCCGGATAGGCTGGACGATTTTCGCGGTAACGCCCCGTCAACTCTTCTGCAAAGTGCATGGCATCACAATGCGAGCCGCCATTGCCGCAGGAAAGCACTTTACCGCCAGCCTTAAAGGATTCCGCCAAAAGTTCAGCGGCACGAGTAATTTTTTCCAGATTCCCGTCGTCATTCAGAAACTGGTCAAGCACTGTCGCGGCTTCTGATAATTCCTGTCTGACATATTGCTGTAATTCAATCATCGCTTCTGTCCCATCCCAGCCACCGCCACTGACTGTTTTCAAAAACAGACAGTGACAGTGTTTTACGCAGTATTTTTGAGATTTCCGGATTATACGTCGAGGTTGGCAACCTTCAGCGCATTGTCCTCAATAAAGTCCCGGCGCGGCTCAACCACATCCCCCATCAGTGTCGTGAAGATCTGGTCTGCAGCAATCGCATCGTCAATGGTCACGCGCAGCATGCGGCGGGATTCCGGATCCATGGTGGTCTCCCAGAGCTGCTCAGGGTTCATCTCGCCCAAACCCTTATAACGCTGGATATAATGGCGCTTTGTCGACTCGTGCATAAGCCAGGCCAGGCCCTGCTCAAAATCATCGATCGGCTGAACACGATCCCCCTTGCGGATATGAGCGCCAGATTCCAGCAGCCCCTGTAACTGATTACCCAACTTCACAATATTGCGGTAATCATTGGAGATAAAGAACTCGGTCTGGAAGCGGTATTCCGTCGTAATGCCATGGGCAATAACACGGGCAACAGGCACCCAGACTTTCAGCTCAGGATTTTCAACCGCACTTAGACTGATGCTTACACCAGACAATTTTTTGTTTTCCAGTGTTTCATTCAGTGCCTTAACCCAAGCTTCAACGGTAGCCTGATCCTTCAGGGATTCCTCGGTTAACTCAGAGACATAAATCATTTCTCTGAGTACATCAGCCGGATAAATCCGTGACAGACGCTCAATAATAGACTGAACATTGCGGAAGTCAGTGACCAGAGATTCCAATTGCTCACCGCCGATACCCGGTGCCGTTTCATTGACGTGCAGGCTGGCATTTTCCATGGCTGCGGTGGTCAGGTATTGCTGAAGGGCAGGTTCATCCTTCAGATAGGATTCCTGCTTACCACGCTTGATCTTATAGAGCGGTGGCTGGGCAATATAGATATAGCCACGTTCAATCAGTTCAGGCATCTGACGGAAGAAGAAGGTCAGCAGCAGGGTACGGATGTGGGCACCATCGACGTCCGCATCAGTCATGATAATGATCTGGTGGTAACGGAGCTTATCAGGATTGAACTCTTCGCGACCAATACCACAACCCAACGCGGTGATCAGGGTTCCAACTTCCGCAGAAGAAAGCATCTTGTCAAAACGGGCTTTCTCGACGTTCAGGATTTTACCCTTCAGAGGCAGGATAGCCTGTGTACGACGGTCACGACCCTGCTTGGCCGAACCACCTGCAGAGTCACCCTCCACAATATATAGTTCAGAAAGGGCAGGGTCTTTCTCCTGACAGTCAGCCAACTTCCCGGGCAGACCCGCGATATCCAGTGCCCCCTTACGCCGGGTCATCTCACGCGCTTTACGGGCTGCCTCACGGGCACGGGCGGCATCCAGCATTTTGTTGACGACGGTCTTGGCGTCCTGCGGATTTTCCATCAGGTAATCAGAAAAGAAGTTCGCCATTTCCTGTTCAACAGCCGTCTTCACTTCAGAAGAAACCAGCTTGTCTTTGGTCTGGGAGGAGAACTTGGGATCTGGAACCTTAACGGAAACAATCGCCGTCAGACCTTCACGACAGTCATCACCGGTGGTGCTGACCTTCTGTTTCTTGAGCAGACCTTCCCTTTCGATATAGGTATTCAGAGAGCGCGTCAGAGCCGCTCTGAAGCCCGCCAGGTGAGTTCCACCATCACGCTGAGGAATGTTGTTAGTAAAGCAGTAAATGCTTTCCTGGAAGCTGTCATTCCACTGCAGGGCAACCTCTACACCGACGCCATCCTCCCGTTGACGGGAGAAATGGAATACATTGTTGATCGACGTTTTCTTGCTGTTCAGGTATTCAACGAATGCTTCCAGACCACCTTCATATTTGAAAGTTTCCTCACGGCCATCGCGCTCATCCTTCAGTACAATGCATACACCGGAGTTCAGGAATGACAGCTCACGAAGGCGCTTGGCCAGAATCTCATAGCTGAACTTGATATTGGTGAAGGTTTCCGAAGACGCCCAGAAAGTGACTTCGGTACCGGTCGTATCGGTATCCCCGATCACCTTGAGCGGTTCCCGTGGAACACCATTATTGAAGACCTGCTGATGGACATTGCCAGCACGACGAATGGTCATCCGCAGTTCGCTGGACAACGCATTCACAACAGAAACACCCACGCCGTGCAGACCACCGGAAACCTTATAAGTGTTGTCGTCAAACTTACCGCCGGCATGCAGAACGGTCATGATAACTTCGGCGGCAGAAACCCCTTCTTCTTCATGGATATCTGTTGGAATACCCCGGCCATTGTCACGCACAGTGACCGATTCGTCAGGGTGAATAACCACATCAATCTGGCTACAGTGTCCCGCCAGCGCCTCATCGATCGAGTTATCGACGATCTCAAAGACCATATGATGCAGACCGGTGCCGTCATCCGTGTCACCGATATACATGCCGGGGCGCTTACGCACCGCATCAAGGCCCTTCAGGACCTTAATATTCGACGCATTATAACTTTGCTCAGTCATCAGTCTGCTTCTCCATAACCTCTCGCGTCGGGGCGAGTGCGCTGTCTGCCCTGCTCAACAAGACCAGTTGAGCCAAGGCAGAACAGGGTAGACAAAACACTCGTCAACGCAGTTAATCACTACAACTTACCGCACCATGTTCCACGTGGAACATCTTTACCTGGGTTTTCTCGTTCCATTGATGCGCCAACCCTTCACGCTCAACGCTGGTCACAAAGACCTGGCAATGCATGGATTCCAATGTATCGCACAGCAACTGCCGGTGTTCTGCATCCAGTTCTGACGGCAAGTCATCCACCAGATAAGTGCATGGGCGATTACTGATTTCTGAAAACAGTAACCCTTGGGCCAGTTTCAGGGCGCTGACCACCATTTTCTGCTGTCCCCGTGACAGAATCTCTGCCGCATTCATCCGCTCCAGCCTGACCTTCAGATCCGCTCGCTGAGGACCGGCATGGGTATACCCGGAGTTAATATCACGCTCCCGGTTTTTTCTGAGAATCTCACTGAGACACAAGTCCTTGTCCCAACCCCGGTAATAACTCACTTTCAATCCGGGTACATTGGAGAACTTCGCCATGACCTGTTCAAAGACAGGCAGTAGTCGCTCTATATACTCAGACCGCAAATCGTCCACTTGTTTCGCAACAGTGACCAATTCCTGATCCCAGATATCTAGCTGGTAACAGTCTATTTTACCATGACGGAGCAAGGTATTCCGCTGTCTCAAGCATTTCTGTAGGCGCTGCCAGAGAGGGAGAAAACGATGTTCCACGTGGAACACCCCCCAGTCAATAAACTGCCGTCTTTCCTTAGGCGAACCTTCAAGCAGGCGAAACGTGTCAGGATTTATGACTTGGATGGGCAGGATGGAAGCAAGGCTCGATACATTGTTCACCGTTTCACCCGCGATACGGATTTGATAATCCCCCTCCAGTGTTCGGGTTACCCCCACAGGAATGGATCGAGCTTCCTGGCTGATTTCCCCAAAAACCGTACAGGATTGTGAACTATTCCGAATAACAGGCTTCAACTTTGACGAACGAAAAGAACGCGCCATTCCCAGCAGGTAAATGGATTCCAGGATACTGGTTTTGCCACTGCCATTCTTGCCGTAAAAAATATTGATATCAGGAGACGGTTCCAGGGAAACCGTGGCGAGATTCCTGACATCGGTGATTGCGAGACGCCTGATGGTCATATCGTTGTTTTTACCGGTTTAAAACCAGAAAACGGATGCCTCAGGGCATCCGTTTTCTGTTAGGGTGCAGAGAATTGCCGTCGACTCAGAGGCGCATGGGCATGACTACATAGACGGAATCCCCCCCCTCGGTCTCTTCAATCAGCGCACTGCTGTTGGAATCCGACAAGGTCAACTTCACCGCATCGCCGGAAATAACAGACAGCACGTCCAGCAGATAGCTGACGTTGAAGCCGATCTCAAGCGCATCACCCGGGTAATTTACGGTGACTTCTTCTTCCGCTTCTTCCTGTTCCGGGTTATTCGCCATGATCTTCATGGTGTTTTCATTCAGCATCATGCGAATACCGCGGTATTTCTCGTTGGAGAGAATCGCAGTCCGGTTAAACGCCTGACGCAAGGTCTGACGATCGCCAATTACGATCTTGTCACCACCTCGGGGCAGAACACGCTCATAATCCGGGAATTTGCCGTCGACCAGCTTGGAGGTAAAGGTGAAATCACCGGTATTGGCGCGGATATGGTTTCCGCCAACGGTGATATTGACCGCCTCATCGCCTTCCGTCAGCAGACGCGCCAGCTCCAGGATACCCTTACGCGGCACAATCACCTGGTGCTTGTTATCCTGGCTGATATCCGCATCAACGGAGCACATGGCCAGACGGTGGCCATCGGTCGCGACAGAGCGCAGCATATGGTTGTTCACTTCCAGCAGCATGCCGTTGAGGTAATAACGAACATCCTGCTGTGCCATGGCAAACCCGGTCCGGTCGATCAGGCGACGCAGACGGGATTGGGCAATGGAGAAGGTAAACGAGCCGGCTTCTTCCTCAATATTAGGGAAATCGTTAGCAGGCAGCGTGGACAGCGTGAACCGTGAACGGCCGGAACGCAGAATCACTTTCTGGTCATTGACCTTCAGCTCAATATCGCAATCCTCAGGCAGGGATTTGCAGATATCCATCAGCTTCCGCGCAGGAACGGTAATCTCACCGCTCTCGGCAGACTGTTCCAGTTTGACGCGACCAACCAGTTCAACCTCAAGGTCAGTCCCGGTCAGGGAAAGCTGGTCACCCTCGACAACCAGCAGAACGTTGGACAGGACCGGCAGAGTTTGCCTGCGCTCCACAACACCAGCGACCAACTGCAGCGGCTTAAGCAGTGCTTCCCGGTTAATGGTGAGTTTCATGGTTTCCTTCTCTCGTAATCCTCGTTGGAAGATACCGTCATCAGCTGGTCAGCGACCGATGCAGATTCTTGTAATCCTCAGCGATTTCGTTATCAGTTTCAATCAGTTCCTTCACCTTGCGGCAGGCATGCAGGACCGTGGTGTGGTCACGGCCGCCGTAGGCTTCACCAATTTCCGGAAGACTGTGGTTGGTCAGTTCCTTAGACAGCGCCATGGCAATCTGTCGAGGACGGGCGACAGAGCGGC
Source organism: Kistimonas scapharcae (assembly GCF_039540975.1). Taxonomy (NCBI): domain Bacteria; kingdom Pseudomonadati; phylum Pseudomonadota; class Gammaproteobacteria; order Oceanospirillales; family Endozoicomonadaceae; genus Kistimonas; species Kistimonas scapharcae. The sequence goes on along the minus strand of NZ_BAABFL010000403.1, from coordinate 6,909 downwards.
TGCGGCGCTTGGACAGGATATCCGACATCTTGATCTTGTAATATTCAGCCACGGTGCGCTGGATATTATCAATGCTGACCTGTTTATCCTGCAGTGCCAGCAAATCTTTCAGCGATTCGCGGATCAGGTCCACATTGATACGACGTCCCATGAAGTGCGCACTGGCGATGACCCGCTTCAAGGCACCTTCCAGCTCACGGACGTTGGAGCGAATCCGCTGTGCTATAAAGAAGGCCGAATCATGGGGCAGCTCAATATTGGCCTGCTCAGCTTTCTTCATCAGAATCGCGACACGGGTTTCCAGTTCCGGCGGTTCAACGGCAACCGTCAGGCCCCAACCAAAACGAGATTTCAACCGTTCTTCCAGACCGGCAATCTCCTTGGGATAGCGATCACAGGTCAAGATCATCTGCTGACCGCCTTCCAGTAAGGCATTAAACGTATGGAAGAACTCTTCCTGAGAACGCTCCTTGCCGGCAAAGAACTGGATATCGTCAATCAACAATGCGTCGACAGAACGGTAGTACCGTTTAAAATCGTTAATGGCATTCAGTTGCAGGGCCTTGACCATATCCGCCACAAAACGCTCAGAATGCAGATAAATGACCTTCGCGTCCGGATTCTGTTTAACCAGCGAGTTACCCACAGCGTGCATCAAATGCGTTTTACCCAGACCCACACCACCATAAAGGAACAAGGGGTTATAGGCCGCTCCGGGGTTTTCTGCCACCTGACGGGCCGCAGCGAGCGCTAGCTGGTTGGACTTACCTTCAACAAACGTTTCAAAGGTAAAGGTCGTATTCAGGGAGCTGTTGTGCTTGATGCTGCCCTCAACCTCAACCTGACGCTCTTTCTGACGGGTAGGCGCAGGTTGTGGTGGCTCAGGCGGGATATCTGCAGAGGCTTCCGGCTCAATCACATCCGCTTCACTGATGGAAGCAGCGCGAGATTTCAACGGATTCACAAAAGTACGTGACGCAGAAGAAGGCGATGATGTTCCACGTCTCATCTCTTCCTGGTGTGCCGTCGCCATTTCAGGCATACGGGATTCCGCTTCAACATTCATCAAGCTGGAATGAAGCGTAGTCTGCTCGGTAGCCACAGGCTGCTGTGGACGCTCATCCACCAGATCCAGACTTTTCTGGTTGCTGGAATAGGGTGATGCATATTGGGTCGCAGCAGCAACCGGTGATTCGGCAGGCGAACGACGCTGCTGTGTCGTCGTACCTGTCGAACGGGAACGGATATTAAAAGAAGGCTTCCGGTTACTCACACCCAGAGCGATAGCGGGTGGATTCCCATCCGTCAGCTCATCCATCACCTCTTCGATACGAGGCAGGAACTTATCTTTGACCCAGTCGAGCACAAAACGGTTGGGGGCCAGCAGACACAGTTCGTCGTGATCCGCCATGACCTTCAGTGGACGTAACCAGGTGTTGAACTGCTGGGAAGGCAGTTCATCCTGAAGGATATCCATGCATTTCTGCCATAGCTCCAGTGGCACGAGGACGCTCCGGTTGAAAGTGAAGAAAGTGGTTCAGAACCGATGTTGAAAACAGTTTATTTTATCGTGTGTTGCCGATGTTATCCACACCCGTAAAAACCCTGTATTTATAGGGCTGGATGCTAAAAAGTCATTATTAATCAACAAGTTATCTTTTATAGAAATAAATACTTTAAAAACAGTGAGTTACTAACAGGGCTGTGAATAGTTCTGTGGGAAAAATGTATAACTCAAGCGAATCACCTGTGCTTAGAATGCCGTTTTATGCACATCCGGTCAGATACCCCATTTTTTTATACACAACGCTCCACGGTAACCGTACAAGGTAACCGCAGTAGTTTGGACATAGTTTGTCTGACAATAGTCTGTTGATAAATAACGTTTTTTTGACGTTTTCCACACAAAACAGGCTGCTCTATATAAACAACATCAAAGAATAAAAAACATATATAAGAATATATTTTTTATATTTTTCTTTATTCATATTTCTAAGCCAAATCAATAAAAAGACAGTTGTCTAATATTTGTACTTCTACCTAAAAAGCGTTTTTTAACTGTCATACAAAAGATGCAAAGCAAACCCTAAATGGATAAAGAGAAGTCATACAGGCGTTACGTGCATTCAGCCTGTAGATAAAAGTAGAGAGAGTGACACCATAGTTGTCGGCATATTGCCTTATAAGGAAGCACATGATCCGCTGGTCGATTTTTATACATCTTTTAAATTGACGCTATTTATCGGATTCCCTACAATTGCGCGTCTTTTATCTGTCATTTTTAGTTGTACCCCGTACAACTGCAGCGTAGGTGAGTTACCCATGAAAAGAACATTTCAACCCAGCGTCCTGAAGCGTAAGCGTACCCACGGTTTTCGTGCTCGCATGGCTACCAAGAGCGGCCAGCAGGTTATCGCTCGTCGTCGTGCCAAGGGTCGCAAGCGCCTGTCTGCCTAATTTGCGGCCAGGACCTGAGCGTGAGTTTCAGTTTCAGCCGTGATCACAGGCTGCTGAATGCCGCTGAGTTTAAACAGGTCTTCGATACTGCAGATATCAAGGTATCCCATAAACATCTGCTGATTCTGGCGCACCGAACCACCCGGGAAACCCCGCGACTGGGTCTGGTGATAGCCAAGAAAAATATCCGTCATGCGGTTAACCGCAACCGGGTAAAGCGGATGATGCGGGAAACTTTCCGCCTGAACCAGGCCAGTCTTGAAAAGCTGGATATCGTGGTTCTGGCCCGGAAAGGTCTGGACACACTCAGTAACAGGCAACTGCAGAACCTGCTTGAGAAGCAATGGTTGCGAATCAGGCAACGGTCTGAATCCCGGAAGCCGTCTCCCACCCGAAACGCACCGGGTCAGGTCAAAGCCCCCGCCAGTCATGGTTAAGGGGGCTGTTGCTTCTCAGGTCTGACCGGCACTCCGCCAGCAAGGAGAACAGGCCATGTCCGTCAACCCGGTCAAATCACTGGTACTGTTGATTCTTCGCATATACCAGTACGCGATCAGTCCTTTGCTGGGCAGAAATTGCCGTTTCTATCCCTCCTGTTCCGCTTATGCAAAAGAAGCCATTGAAATTCATGGTCTTCTAGGCGGAAGTTTCCTGTCGATAAAACGCCTTTTGCGCTGTCACCCCTGGCATCCGGGGGGGTATGATCCCGTTCCGGACTGTTCAGATGGCGCACATGAAGCTGTATCGGAGGAGTCCCGATCCCCGTTGTCTGCGTGTGCATGCGCTGCAAGGACAACGCCGTTAACAAACAGCCCTGGGTTCCGTGGTGGTGAAGATCCTTCTGTGGATAAAACGACTGCGTCGCTCAAGGCACAAAACCAAACCGATTCGATGGCCCGATAATCATGGATTTGCAGAGAACTATTCTGATCGTTGGCCTGGCCGTTGTCGGTTACCTGATGGTGCTGCAATGGAACCAGGACTACAACAAGCCGCCCGAGCTGAGCACAACTGAAGTTGTCTCCGTGGGAGAGGCGCCGGTCGCGCAGGCAGCCACTGGCAGCAGCGATGCGCCGGTGCTGGAAAGCGATACTGTTGTGGATCACGGTTCTGCCGCCAGTGCGCAGCTGATCACCGTAACCACCGACACGCTCAACGTCACCATTGATACCCGCGGCGGAGACATTGTCTCTGTTGCACTCCCAGAATATCCGAAGGTGAAAAGCCAGCCGGACAACCCGTTTGTTCTGCTGGAAAACAGCCAGAACCGCCTGTTTGTCGCCCAGAGTGGCCTGACCGGTACCGATGGTCCTGACCGTCATGGTCATCCGGTATTCACAGCCGCGAAAACTTCCTACCAGTTGGAAGATGGCAAGGATAATCTGCAGGTTGACCTGACCCTGAAAACCGACAAAGCCGATATCACCAAGCGTTACACCTTTGAGCGCGGTGGATATCAGGTATCTGTCGACTATCTTATCCACAACACGTCTGACCAGATGTGGCGTGGTAACTTTTACGGTCAGCTGAAGCGGGACAATTCCAAAGACCCAAGCAGCGAGTTCAGCAGCAAGACGACAATTAACACCTATCTGGGTGCCGCCGTTCGCAGTAACGAAAAGCAGTACCAGAAAGTGGATTTTGACGATTTTGCCAGCAAGCCGTTCAAGGAAACGGTGGAAGGGGGTTATGCCGCGATTCTGCAGCATTACTTCGTTGTCGCCTGGGTACCGGGTCAGGAACAGCAGAATACTTATCAGACACGCGTCGTTAATGGAAATAACATTATCAGTGTCGTAGAACCTGTGGTTGAAGTGAAGCCAGGTCAAACGGGTGAAGCCGGTGCGATTCTGTATGTTGGTCCGAAGAACCAGGAAGTGTTGGCAAAACTGGCAGATGGTCTGAACCTTACCATCGACTACGGTATTCTGTGGTGGTTCGCCAAGCCGTTATTCGAACTGCTGAAGTTCCTGCACTCCATCCTGGGTAACTGGGGCTGGAGCATCATCGCGCTGACCGTGATTGTTAAAGCGGTATTCTTCCCGCTGTCTGCAGCCAGCTACCGTTCCATGGCGAAGATGCGCAAGCTGTCGCCCAAACTTCAGGCGCTGAAGGAACAGTATGGCGATGATCGCCAGAAGATGTCCCAGGCGATGATGGAAATGTACAAGAAGGAGAAGGTCAACCCGATGGGTGGCTGTCTGCCGATTCTTGTCCAGATGCCGGTCTTCATTGCCCTGTACTGGGTACTGCTGGAATCCGTTGAAATCCGTCAGGCGCCGTTCATTCTGTGGATACATGACCTGTCGCAGATGGATCCTTACTTCATCCTGCCGCTGATCATGGGTGCGTCCATGTTTGTCCAGCAGCTGCTGAGCCCGACGCCGCCGGATCCTGTCCAGGCCCGTGTCATGAAGCTGATGCCGGTGATCTTCACCGTATTCTTCCTGTGGTTCCCGGCCGGTCTGGTTCTGTACTGGGTTGTGAATAACCTGCTGTCCATCGCGCAGCAGTATTACATCACCCGCAAGATCGAGGCGGATCCCAACGCCTGACGTTGAACAGGATTTGCTTTACCCCCAAAGGCGTGGTCACTAGACTACGCCTTTTTTATTGGCCCTGATTTTTCCCGTCACGACACCATGACCCATCCCGATACGCTTCACACCAGTTCCGATACCATTGCCGCCCAGGCCACCGCTCCCGGACGCGGTAGCGTCGGCATCATCCGGGTTTCAGGTCCGCTATGCCGTGACGTTGCTTCGGCCTTAGTCTCGGAAACACTGAAACCGCGTCACGCGCATTACCTGCCATTTCTGGATGAAGACGGCTCGGTGATTGATGAAGGGTTGGCGCTGTTTTTCCCCGGCCCGAACTCCTTCACCGGTGAGGATGTTCTGGAATTACAGGGTCATGGCGGACAGGTCATTCTGGATATGCTGCTGCGCAGGATTGGTAAGCTGGGTGTTCGCATGGCGCGGCCGGGTGAGTTTTCGGAAAGAGCTTTCCTGAACGACAAGATGGATTTGGCTCAGGCAGAAGCAATAGCAGATTTGATCGACAGCGCATCTGAGCAGGCTGCAAGAAATGCTGTGCGTTCTCTCCAGGGGGCATTTTCGAGCCGGGTTCAGGCGTTGGTGGAATCCTTGATTCAGCTGCGCATCTATGTGGAAGCGGCAATTGATTTCCCGGAAGAAGAAATTGATTTCCTGTCTGATGGCAAGGTTCAGAATGACCTGAACGCTGTAATGGCGAAGCTGGATCAGGTTTTCAGTGAAGCGCAGCAGGGCGCCATCATGCGGGAAGGGATGACGGTCGTTATTGGTGGGCGTCCGAATGCAGGTAAATCCAGCCTTCTGAATGCATTGGCAGGTCGGGAAACCGCCATTGTCACCGATATCGCCGGTACGACCCGGGATGTTCTGAGGGAACATATCCACATTGACGGTATGCCGCTGCATATTATCGATACTGCTGGTCTTCGTGACAGCGAGGATCGCGTCGAGCAGATTGGCGTTGAGCGGGCTTTCCTGGAGATTGGCCAAGCTGATCGTGTGCTTTTGATGGTTGATGCCTGCACCACCGACTCTTGTGATCCGCACACCATCTGGCCTGAATTTGTGGATAAGTTACCGAAAGGCGAAAAGATCACCATTATCCGCAACAAGATCGACCTGACCACGGAAACGGCTGGTTTAACCGAACATAACGGCGTAACCGTGATTCATTTGTGTGCCCAGACCGGTGAAGGCGTGGATCATCTCCGTGAACACCTGAAGGCCTGCATGGGCTATACCGGAACCCTTGAAGGTGGCTTCAGCGCCCGTAGAAGACACATAGAGGCCCTTGAGAAGGCAAAAGAGTATCTGGAGAAGGGGAAAGCCCAATTAAGCGGTTACGGCGCCGGAGAGCTTTTGGCGGACGATCTGCGCCAAGCTCAGAAGGCATTAGGCGATATAACTGGTGAATTCACAAGTGATGACCTTTTAGGGGCCATCTTCAGCTCGTTTTGTATTGGAAAATAATTTCGACATTACTGGTGGAAATACCAGTTCACGAAAAACACACTCATGATGGTTGTGATCAAGCCGCCAAAGGTTATCCGGAACTGGCGGCTGAGGTTGGCCATCTCGGTTCGAACGCCAGCAATTTCTTTATGCAGGTCAGAGCGGACATCGCTGATCTCATGTTTGAGTTCGTGATACTGAGATTCCGTTGTCAGTTGAACCTGCAGAATCACTTCCTGCAACATCAAAATATCTTTTTTGCTGGCATTATGATCCGGATCCAGTGAAAGGCTCACGTCATACGCCAGCGTTTCATCAATACCAACAGCGATTTAGTCATGAAGCCTCCATTGGTCGAGCAGCAACCTTAACTCCCGCTTAACGATCTGAAGAAGTAAGGCTAAATTGAATGAAGAGAGCGTCCCCTGTGCTCTTCAGGCAAAAT
>NZ_BAABFL010000402.1:0-13990 GCF_039540975.1 Kistimonas scapharcae | reverse complement strand
CAGGCGGTAATGGGAACATGGGGATGAGCTTAGGCGGCAGAACGTGAAATCGCCTTATGTACCGGTTTTTGAGTACTTACCTGCCGATCAATATCTCAAAAAGCCCCATCAACAGCCAATCGAGAAACTACCTGAATGATCCCATCAGTGAAGCAGAGGCACCTATGCTTTAAAGCAAAACGGCGCTGAGACAGGGAAGCCTGTTACGCTTATTTTGATTAAATCCAGCTGCACGCCAACATCCAGACTAATTCGAGATTATTAAGATGGAAACTAAAACGGTGCCGCCCTCAATTATTGCAGATTTACCAAACAAGTATTGGGCCCGACGGATTCCTTCAGAGAGCAGGCAGAATCCAGCCGTGTTGTATAAAGGCGTTGTTTTTCGAGCAGATGATGGTTTTCATGAAGAAGAAAACGGGGTCAAAGTCTTTCGGGGAATAGAATACTTCTTCGAGCATGGCTTTACTCAACAGTATATTAACGCAAGGGAGTATAAGTTGGACTTTGATACCGTGTCGGGAAGAAGCATGTCGGGAAAAACGTTAAAGGCTGGCATATCAACTACCTATGATTACAATTACGCCATTTACTTCTGTTCGATGTTTAGGCTGACAAATGTCTATATCATTGATCTTTTCGAGCACCCCTTCTCCATCGATATTACCTATTCATCACGGGCATATGGTTATCGCGTCAGAATGCCTCAATGTGAAGTCAATGTGCCCAATAGCATTGATCGTTCCTTGATTTTTGGTAACTACAACACACAGTCACGCCTATTAACCTTTAACCCCCATTATGACGGCATTATTGAGTTAGACTAGATTAACAGATTCTGGCGGTGTTCGAGTGAATTGTTGATTATGCCCACAGAGCGTAGACTACAAGGTCGCCACGTGTTGACGGATTCATACAATTCTCAGACCTGTTATGACGCTTGATGCCTGGTGTCTTTTCACCACCGTTTTATTGTTAGCGTTACTGGTTCCAGGGCCAGATATGTTAGTGATCATATACTGGAGTACGATTAAGGGACGCTGGTGTGGTATCAAGGCAGCGCTTGGCGTCAGTGCCAGTTCCTGCTTGCAGGCGTCGCTCACTGCATTCGGTTTATCAGCACTGTTGCGCACCTTCCCTTTTCTGTTCACAACCATCAAATGTGTAGGTGCCTTATACCTGGTGTACACAGGCCTGAGCATAATCAAAAGCGCCCGGCTACCGCCAACCTTCACTCAAAATAGCGACAGCCGCCCCTTTATTCAGGCTTTTTTTACAAATGCATTAAACCCCAAGGCATTCCTTTTCTTTCAGGCTCTGCTACCTCAATTCATTGACTTCAATGCCGGGGATACCGTCACCAGACAATTTATCGTTTTAGGCTACACAGCCAGCGTACTGGCGCTGCTTTATTACCTGGTATTGGTTGAAATCATGGTCTTCCTCGGAAAACAGCGATTCGCCAAACGCGACACATCGCCTCTGATTCATTGGCTTACAGGCTTGCTGCTTATAACACTGGGCATTGGCTTACTGTTTTATGCACAGCAAACCAATGTATCTGAAACTTGATTGAATTCAGACGCCAGAGAAGATACAGAACAGCTCTGAAGAAGAGAGGTCGCCATAAGCCTGCAATAACGGCTTATGGCGACGATAACGATTAAGCTTCGGGGCCTTCTGTCACCACTTTGGCAACTGCACGGGCAAACCGCTGCATGCCTTCGCGGATCTCATCATCGGTAATATTCAGCGCCGGCGCCATCCGCAGTACCTGGGGACCGGCCACCAGCAGCATCAGACCTTCGGCACGGGCGGCCGCCAGGAAACGGGCGCCCTGGCCATGCCATTCCGGCTTCAAGGCACCGCCAATCAGCAGGCCTTTACCACGGACTTCTTCGAAGATACCGTGTTCATGGTTGATACGATCCAGTTCTTCAACGAACAGCCCGTGCTTGCGCTGTACATCCGCCAGCATCTGTTCATCACTGATGGTATTCACCACTTCCAGTGCCACGGCACAACCCAGAGGGTTACCACCATAAGTGCTGCCGTGGGTACCAAAACCAAGGCTTTCCGCGCATTTGTCCGTGGTCAGCATGGCGCCAATCGGAAAACCGCCACCCAATGCCTTAGCCGTGGTCAGCACATCAGGCTCCACCCCCAGTTCCATGTAGGCATAGAAGTGGCCGGTCCGGCCAACACCGGTCTGGATTTCATCGAACACCAGCAGGGCATTGTGCTGGTCACACAGTTCACGGACACCACGGACAAACTCAGGATCCGCAGGAATAATCCCGCCTTCCCCCTGGATGGGTTCCATAACAACCGCACAGGTACGGTCAGACATGGCAGCCTTCAGCGCGTCCAGATTGTTGAATTCAACATGGGTGATGCCTTCAGGCACCGGCTCGAAACCCTTGCGGTACTTTTCCTGACCGCCAACGGACACGGTAAACAGCGTACGACCGTGGAATGACTGCCGGAAAGAGATGATCTCATGCTTTTCCGGACCCACGTTGTCGTAGGCGTATTTGCGCACCAGTTTGAAAGCTGCCTCGTTAGCCTCACCACCGGAGTTACAGAAAAAGACCTTGTCAGCAAATGTCAGTTCAGTCAGACGCTTTGCCAGTTTCAGCGCCGGCTCGTTGGTGTAGACATTACTCAGGTGCCATAGTTTTTCGCTTTGTTCCTGCAGTACCTTGACCAGGCGGGGGTTTGCATGCCCCAGGGCATTGACGGCAATACCGCCGGTAAAATCCAGGTATTCTTTTCCGTTCTGGTCCCAGACCCGGGAACCTTCACCACGTACCGGCACCATATCCTGCGGCTTGTAGTTAGGTACCATGACTTCGTCAAAGGTCGCCCGCGTCACTTTCTGTTCTGTCATCGCTTACTCCTGGAATTTTTATCCTGTTACTGTCGTTCTTTCGTTATTGTCGGGTTGTTGTCCGTTTTGCCCGGAAGCCCCCGGCCAATCACTGGCCAGGGACGTCCGGTATCACGTCTGTTTCGTCGACTTACCCATTGGCCAGCAGGGCAAGATCCTGCATGGCCACGGAGAGCATGGCCAGGTCGGGCTTGCCGGCATTTTCAATGTCCGACATGGTACGCTGCCAGCGGTTCACCGGAATCGCACTCAAGTCCAGCCAGGCATTCAGTTTCACCAGCGGATCACCGCCTTCACCACTGACAATGCTGCCGGTATTTTCACCAAGGCTGCGATCCAGCTGGTCGCGCAGGGAGGCCTTGGCCTTACGCTGCCAGAGATCCCCCTCGGGCAGGCCGCGAACCTGGTTGCGCAACCAGTTCAGGGTCAGGCGATCTTCCAGACCGAAATAAACGGTGGCTGTCGCCTTAACCGACTGGTCATTGCGCGTCGCGATGCTGACGATATCCAGCACATAGTACAGGTAGCGGAAGCTTGCGCAGGTCAACGCCAGGTCTTCCGGCATACCCGCTTCCACCAGTGCCTGCTGACGCTCTGCCAACAATGCCCGGTCACTCTCGCCCAGGAAACCGGCCAAGTCGGCGGCTACCGTTTCAACACCAGGACGATAGGTGTTGACCAGTGCCTCAATATCCAGACCTGTGCCATGATTCCGCAGCATCCAGATGCAGGCTTTCTCCACATGGCGCTGCACCCGGGTCAACTCTTCACGCTGGACAACATCATCCACATGCAGACCCAACTGTTCGAACTGATCCCAGATTGACCGTACATCGAAGATGTCCCGCACCGCAGCATACGCCCGCACAGCATCAATAGGCTGGCACCGGGTTTCATTCTGCAGGTAGTCCACAAAGGTGGCACCCATCCGGTTACCGAGCATGTTGGCAATATGGGTAGCCAGGATTTCCGTCTTCAACGGGTGCTGATCTAGGCAGTCAACAAATGGTTTCCGCAAGGCGGTCGGGAAGTAGCGCGGCAGCTCTTTGGCCAGACTGGCATCCTGATCGACCTGCGCTTCGACCAGGTTGTCAAACAGCTTGAGCTTGGAATACGAGAGCAGCACCGAGATTTCCGGCCGTGACAACCCTTCCCCGGCCTTTGCACGTTCCTTGATTTCCTGGTCAGACGGCAGACATTCCAGCTGACGGTTAAGGCGACCTTCCTCTTCCAGTGTGCGAAGCAGATACCGGTGGTCGTTGAACAGCGCCGCAGACTGGTGCGTGCTAAGGCTCAATCGCTGACTCTGCAAGAAGTTGTGCCGCAATACCAGCCCGGCCACTTCATCGGTCATGCTGGCCAGCAGAGTGTTGCGCTGCTTGACGGTCATATCCCCGTCGGCCACCACCTGATTGAGCAGAATCTTGATATTCACTTCGTGGTCGGAGCTGTCGACACCGCCGGAGTTATCCACCGCATCCGTGGTGATCAGGCCTCCGTTGCGAGCAATTTCAATCCGGGCACGCTGGGTGATGCCCAAATTGCCGCCTTCACCGACCACAGCGGCCCGCAGTTCCGGCGCATCAATACGGACACTGTCGTTAGCCCGGTCTCCCACCTGGAGATGGGTTTCCGTAGAAGCTTTGACATAGGTGCCGATACCGCCGTTCCAGAGCAGGTCCACCGGTGCCATCAATATCGCCCGGATGAGATCCGACGGCGTCATGGAGCGAACTTTGCCCTCAATACCCAGCGCTTTGCGCATTTCCGGGGTCAGGCTAATGGATTTGGCCTGACGGCTGAAGATTCCGCCCCCTTTGGAAATCAGCGATTTATCGTAATCTTCCCAGGAGGAACGGGGCAGATTGAACAGCCGCTGACGTTCAACAAACGACGTTTCGGCATCCGGCTGCGGATCAATAAAGATATGCATATGGTTGAACGCCGCTACCAGACGGATATGTTCGGACAGCAACATACCATTACCGAAAACATCCCCAGCCATATCACCGACACCGACCACGGTGAAGTCTTCCTGCTGGGTATCCACACCCCGTTCACGGAACAGCCGCTTGACTGATTCCCATGCGCCACGGGCGGTGATACCCATTTTCTTATGGTCATACCCCTGGCTGCCACCGGAGGCAAACGCATCACCGAGCCAGAAGTCGTACCGGGCGGACATATCGTTGGCAATATCGGAGAAGGTCGCGGTTCCCTTGTCAGCAGCCACCACCAGGTAGGGGTCATCTTCATCATGACGCACCACATCCTGCGGCGGCACGACGTCCCCCTGAACCAGGTTGTCGGTGATATCCAGCAGGCCGCTGATAAAGACCCGATAACTGGCGATACCTTCCGCCATCAGCGCTTCACGACCACCATCAGACGGCAGCTGTTTGGGGATAAATCCACCCTTGGCGCCGACCGGCACAATCACGGCGTTCTTGACCAACTGTGCCTTGACCAGTCCCAATACCTCGGTACGGAAATCTTCCCGGCGATCCGACCAGCGCAGACCGCCACGAGCGACCTTGCCACCGCGCATATGGACACCTTCCACCCGTGGGGAATAGACAAATATCTCAAACTTGGGCCGGGGCAACGGTGCGGCCGGAATCTGTTCAGGGCTGACCTTGAAGGAGAGGCAGGGTTTATATCCGCCCTCTGTCGTACGCTGGTAATAGTTGGTACGCAGCATGGCCTGGATCACACTGAGGTAGTGACGCAGGATACGGTCTTCATCCAGGTTGCTGACGGCATCCAGTTCTGTGTCCAGCTGTGTCAGCAACTGCTCAATTGCCTTTTCACGTTTCTTGCTGAACGCAGGATCAAACCGGGTTTCAAACAGCTTCACCAGGATGCGGGTAATGGCGGGGTTGCCATTCAGGGCCTGCTCCATGGATTTCTGGCTGAACGGCACCTGTAACTGCAGCAGGTACTTGGCCAGGGCACGCAGCAGCACAATCTGTCGGCAACCCAGGCCAGCACTGATCACCAGCGCATTAAAGCCGTCATTTTCTACAGTCCCTTTCCAGGTGTTAACAAAGGTTTCCTGGAATTGGTTTCGCACGCCGTTGTCATCCATATCCAGGCCGTTACAGGCCGCGATGGCGAAATCAAGCACCCAGGCCCGTTCACCATCCCGTGGGCTGACACTATAGGGGCGGGCGCTCAGGGTACGTACCCCCATATGCTCCAGAATGGGCAGAACATCCGACAGCGCCAGCATGTCCCCCTGGCCCAGTACCCGGAAATGCAGACGATCAAAGTCGTTCACCGGATGGTACAGCAGGGTATGCAGGGAATGACCGTTTTCCAGCCCTTCCAGTCGCTCGATATCCGCTACAGCCTGACGGGGATGGTTATCTTCACGGTAGGCCGCCGGAAACGCATTCACGTAGCGGCGGGCGAGATGACTGCCCTGTGCTTCACCGGCGCTGTCAACCAGCGCCTTCTGCAGGTGGTCCTGCCACACCATCATGGCGTCGGTCATAAGGGTTTCCAGCTGCAGGACATCCACCGCCTTGTCATTGGCATCCTGGCAATGCACGGTGAACTGCACCTGGGCCAGCGGGTTCTCAGAGAGTTGCACGCTGAAATCAATACTGTGGCCATCCAGCTCCTGCAACAGAATCTGCTGCAGCTTCAGCCGGAATTCGGTATTGAAACGATCCCGGGGCACATACACCATGGCGTTGATGAAACGGCCATAGCTGTCAGGGCGGATAAAGACCCGGAGTTCACGACGCTCCTGGCACTCCAGCACCCCCATAATGATCTCGTGCAGGTTATCGAAACCAGCCTGCAGCAGCTCATCCCGTGGATACTGATTCACAATGTGCCGCAACGCACGGCCCGCGTGGCTGTTCACCGGCACATCCGCACTGTCCAGCAGCTTCTGCACCTTGACCCGCAGTAATGGCACCTGTTCCAGCGGAGCGCTATACGCCTTGGAAGAGAACAGGCCAAAGAAGCGCCACTCACCGACAACGTTGCCCTTCTCGTCAAAATGCTTGATACCCAGGTAATCCAGGTGGGCCGGACGCTGGATGGTGGAACGGGTGGTGGACTTGGTGATCACCAGCAGTTCCGGCTCCTGAAGCTTTTCTACCAGGGACTCAGGCAGAGGGATTTCCTTCGGGCTGTCACTGACTTCTTTCCGGAACGTGCCCAGGCCGGAATCATCCCGAATGCACAGCTTGGCCTGGCAACCGTCCTGCGCCAGTTCGTAATAGCGATAACCGATGAACAGGAAGTTGTCTTCCTTGAGCCAGCGCAGGAAGGCGAGGGTTTCCTCCAGCTCATCCGCCGCAACCGGCTGGGTATGGCTGGCACAGTAGTCAATCGCTTCATCCAGGGTCGCCTGCATCCGCGGCCAGTCATCAATGACCCGGTGGACATCGGCCAGCACCTGGCGAATCATCGTGACCACCTGTTGCAGGGATGCCTCATCCGGCTGGCGCTCGATCTCAATCCGGATCAGGGCTTCGGGGTGGCTACCCTTGATCGTTTCATCATGGTCGTGAACAGACTGTAGTTTCCCCTGTTTGTCACGTACAACGTTGATCACCGGGTGAGTCAGGCCATGAATATGCAACTCCTGGCGATCCAGTTCCATGATCATGGACGACACCAGGAATGGCATATCGCCAGACAGGATCTCGATCACGCTGTGTGTGGAGTGCCACTGATGTTCTTCCGGCGTCGGGTTATAGGCGCGCACCAGGGACTGCCCGGCCGGCCGTTGCTGAATGAACTGCCACAGGCAGAGGAAAGCGCCATACATCTCATCGGCGCCACCGTCTACCGGCTCGGTGCTCCGGGCATGGCGATAGTAGATGTCCGCCAGACGCAGCGCCTGGCCAATGTCATCGGAGGGCATGCGCTCCCGCACCCAGAGTTTGGCCTGGTCGGAGCTGAACTTGCGAAGGTCTATAAAGGTATTCATAGCGAAACATCAGTACGTGTGAGGGAATCCCGCCTGACAGGCCAAAGTATCGGACTTTCCGCACCCGACCATCCCCAGACGCTATCAAAACCGTGCTTTCGTAGGTATTTGCACTTGATTATCAAGGAAAGCCACACCGCCAAATTGCCCGAATGCGACATTGACTTGCGTCAGTCTGACATTGTGATGAGACGACCCATATCAATGATGGCCACGAAAAAGCATTTGTCATTTATTCGCCATCCATTAGGATATCCGGTGTCAGAAACCGCCTATTGCCTCCATAGACACCGGCAGCAATCCGGTTACCGACCACATCCAGCGAAGCCGTACTGTTGTTCTTGCAGATTTCAGGGGTGAGTCACCATTGTCGCACGTATTCAATCACCAACCCGCCGAATCGGCAGGCAATTCGCTGTTGCAGCCACCCAATCACCGGGCTCACCGGACCGGCTTCCTGTTACTGCCTAATTTCTCCCTGATCGCCTTTTCCTCGGCGATCGAACCGCTACGCATGGCCAACCTGATTACCGGCGAAAGCCTGTATGAACATAGCTTGATCAGCCACGATGGCAAGGCTGTCGCCAGTTCCGCCGGTGTTATCACAGAAGTCGACTGCGGGATTCGCGATGCGATCAACATTGACACCCTGTTCGTGGTCGGCGCCAGTCCCGTGGCGCGCACCGGGAACGAGAATATTATTGCCTGGTTGCGACAACAAAAGCAGAACAAGGCGGCGTTGGGCGGCATCGGTACCGGTTCCTACCTGCTGGCCTGTGCCGGCGTGCTGGATGGCTGCCGCGCCACGATCCACTGGTGGGATTACGAAAACCTGCGCGATGAGTTTCCGCTGATACGGGTGACCAACAACCTCTTCGAAGTGGATGGCCAGCGCTACACCTGCAGCGGTGGCACTGCCGCCATGGATATGATGCTGTTCCTGATCGGCCAGCGCCACGGCATGGAGCTGGCGGCCTCCATCTCGGAACAGTTTGTCTGCGAACGGATCCGTACTGCCAAAGATCCCCAACGGGTGCCCCTGCAGCACCGCATTGGCGCACGCCAGCCCAAACTTGTGGAAGCGGTCACCCTGATGGAAAGCAATATTGAAGAGCCGTTATCCACAGATGACATCGCCTTCCATGTCGGCCTGTCCCGCCGACACCTCGAGCGGTTATTCAAAAAACACCTGCAGGCGGTACCCTCCCGGTTCTACTTTAATATCCGCATGGAAAAAGCCCGCCGCCTGCTTCGGGAATCGGATAAATCGATTCTCCAGGTCGGGCTGGCCTGCGGGTTTACCAGCGCCTCCCATTTCAGCACGGCCTATAAAAATCACTACGGCCAGACACCCCGGGAAGAACGCAAGGCCCTGGAAGCGCCCGACAGCCTTCATATCACGTTAGAGTGATTTATCAGAGAGGAAAGCGACATGCGATCATCAGCACGGTTTCCGGCCATCATCCTGGGTGGCTGTCTCATCGTCGCCTTCGGACTGCTGGGCTACCAGCTCGCCGACGGACTGATCACCTTCAAGCAAATGAACCGAACCGTCGTCGCCAAGGGGCTGGCTGAAAAAGAAGTCCCCGCTGATGTCGCCATCTGGCCGATCCGGTTCCGGGAAGGGGCTAACGACCTGGGCACACTGGTCAAGGATATCCAGATCAAGAATGACAAGATTGTCACCTTCCTCCATGACCGGGGCTTTACCGACCAGGACATTTCCATCAACCCACCGGCAATCACCGATAGCGAGACCCTGAACTACAATACCGGCCAGAACAAATTCCGTTATACGGCGGAGTCTGATGTCACCGTCTACACAACCAATGTGGATCGGGTACGCCAGGCACGGCAGGAGATTCTGGAGCTGGCAGCAGCCGGCATTGCCATCGCCAGCAATGACTACGAAGCCCGCACCGAATACCTGTTCACCGGCCTCAATACCCTGAAACCTGCCATGATTGAAGAAGCCACCCGGAATGCCCGGGAAGTAGGTGAGAAGTTCGCGCAGGATTCCGACAGTCGGCTGGGCAAAATCAAATCAGCCCGCCAGGGCGTTTTCCAGATTACGGATCGGGATAAAAACACGCCTTACATCAAGAAAGTGCGAGTGATTTCCACCATTGAGTACTATCTGACCGATTGATCCTTCAGACGGGAGAGGGACGCAGAATAGCGGATACTGCGTCCTGCCAGCCACAGAAATACTCAAGTGCTCAGGAGGTCGGCGCAGTAGCCAGTAATGCCGTGTAGGCACTTCATGGGAACGAGCATCATCGGAGCAATCTACACAGTCCTGTGGCAGAGAATGCCCTATTCAGGTAAAGCAATGACTTGCAGCAACAAAACCCAATCACACGACAATGGTTTGAACACCCTTTAACCAAAAGACGCCATGAGACAATAAAATGTCCGATTCTGAAAACTTATTTTACTGTTGTCTGGTAATTTGATTACCCGACACAATCAAATAACACGATAACAAGGTGTCTATCTGCTCTCTGGCAGTGGATGCAATACGATCGGGTCCCGGTAACAAGGCGTCGTAAACGACACTGGCATGACCTTCGGGTGGAGTAACCTGCCAGCACCTGCAAACCGGGATTCAGCGGAGATAATAACGATGTCAACCGGTCCCGCTGCAATAGAAATCAGGAACCTGCATAAGACCTTCGGTCAGGATGAAGTGCTCAAAGGCATCGACCTGACGGCCCACGATGGTGATGTGGTCTCCATTATCGGTTCCAGCGGCTCAGGGAAAAGTACCTTCCTGCGCTGTATCAACCTGCTCGAACAACCGACTGAGGGTGAAATCACGATCAGCGGTGAAGCGCTGGCCCTGAAACGGGCACGCTCCGGCGACTTGGATGCAGCCAATCATAAGCAACTCACCCTGATGCGCGAACGCCTCGGTTTTGTTTTCCAGAACTTCAATCTCTGGCCCCACATGACCATTATGGAAAATGTCATTGAGGCACCCGTCAATGTCCTGAAACAGAAAAAAGCCGAAGCCGTTGAAAATGCCGAACGCCTGCTGCACAAGGTCGGCATGTACGAGCGCAAAGATTTTTACCCTAGCCAGCTTTCCGGTGGACAGCAGCAGCGTGTAGCTATTGCCCGGGCATTGGCTATGGATCCACAGGTCATGCTTTTTGATGAACCCACCTCTGCGCTGGATCCCGAACTGGTCGGCGAAGTACTGAATGTCATCCGCAGTCTGGCGGAAGAAGGCCGTACCATGCTGATCGTGACGCATGAAATGGCCTTTGCCCGGGAAGTGTCCAGTCAGGTTATGTTCCTGCATCAGGGTAAGGTAGAAGAGTTTGGCCCACCAGCCCAGGTGTTTGGCAACCCGACATCAGAACGTTGCAAGGCTTTTGTTTCCAGCATTTTCTGATACCGGACAACAGACGTGTCATACCGTTAACAACGATAAATGGCCATACCTAGGCCTGCAGTAAAAAACAACGGAACAGGAAAAACACCATGAAAATCAAGAATAAACTGCTTTCCACGTTTGTCGCCGCCAGCCTCGCTATCAGCGCCGGTAGCGCCATGGCTGCTGAAAAGATCCGCTTCGCCACCGAAGGTGCCTGGGCGCTCTTTAACTTCATTGACGAGACTGGCAAGCCCCAGGGCTTTGATGTGGATATCGCCGACGCCCTGTGTGAAAAACTGCAGGCGGAATGTGAAATGGTCACCCAGGATTGGGACGGCCTGATTCCCGGCCTGAAGGTTCGGAAGTTTGACGCCATTATCGCCTCCATGTCTATCACCGAAGAGCGCCAGCGCGTCGTTGATTTCACCGATCCCTACTATTCCGGTGGCCTGCGCTTTGTCGCCGCCAAGGACAAGGATTTCGATACCACCGTTGAAGCCCTAAAGGGCAAGACCATTGGTGCCCAGCGCGCGACCGTCGGTGGTATCTATCTGGAAGATAACCTGTCAGATGTCGTGAATGTGAAACTGTATGATACCAACGACAGTGTCTACCTGGACCTGAAGTCCGGCCGACTGGATGGCGCCATCTCCGATGAACTGCCGACCTATGAGTGGCTGAAAAACGAACCCGGCTTTGAATACAAGGGTGAAGCCTTCAACAAAAACGACAAGATCGGCATTGCTGTTCGCAAGAATGACCAGGAGCTGCGTGACAAACTGAACCGCGCTCTGCAGGCCATCGTTGCTGACGGCACCTATGCCGAGATCAACGCCAAATACTTCCCCTTCTCCATCTACTAATAGGTCATCCCGGACACGGAGCGGCCATGCCGCTCCCCCTTCCTGCAAGTAGAGGATGTATGCATGCTTGAACTGCATGGCTTTGAAGACCAGCTTCTGGCAGGGGCAATTGTCACCGTCAAGCTGGCGCTGGCTGCCCTGGCAGTAGGCCTGATACTGGGACTGCTGGGCGCATCCGCGAAACTGTCCCGCTTCCGCGTGGCCCGTGCCATTGCCTCCGGCTACACCGGCCTGGTCCGTGGTCTGCCGGAACTCCTGACGGTACTGATCATTTATTTCGGCGCCACCACGGTGCTGATGGGCATTGCCAGCCAATTCGGTTACGACGAATACATTGAGATCGGCCCCTTTGCTGCCGGTGTCACGGCACTCGGCCTGACCTTTGGTGCTTATGCGACAGAAGTCTTCCGAGGCGCGATTCAGTCCATCCCTGCCGGACAACGTGAAGCCGGTCTGGCCCTGGGCATGAGCAAACTGCATATCTTTTTCCGTATTACCCTGCCCCAGGTCTGGCGACTCGCGTTGCCGGGGCTTGGCAACCTGTTCCTCGTACTGCTCAAGGATACCGCGCTGGTGTCGGTCATCGGATTGGACGACATCATGCGTAAGGCCAGTGTGGCCGTGAATTACACCAAGGAACCGTTCACTTTCTATCTGGCTGCAGCCTTCATGTACCTGCTGCTGACCATTGTCACCATGATCGGTCTCCACTACCTGGAAAAACGCGCTAACCGCGGCGTCGCGAGGGCCTGATTATGGATTTCAGTGTTGTCATCGACTATTTTCCCCGCCTGATGGAAGGCACCTGGATGACCGTGCAACTGGTGCTCGTCTCCGGCATTCTCGGCGCTGCACTGGCACTGCCCATCGGCCTGGCGCGCCATTCCGACAAGCTCTGGATCAAGTCGCTGCCCTACAGCTATATCTTCTTTTTTCGCGGCACCCCGCTGCTGGTTCAGCTATTTCTGGTCTATTACGGACTGGCGCAGTTCGAGGTTGTCCGGGAAAGCGTTTTCTGGCCTTATCTGCGAGAACCCTACTGGTGTGCGATCATCGCCTTCTGCCTGAATACCTCAGCATACTCTGCCGAAATCCTCAGAGGCGCACTGGCATCTATTCCCAAGGGAGAAATTGAAGCTTGTCGTGTACTGGGCATGAGCAAGGTGCAGATGTACCGTCGTGTACTCCTGCCCCGCGCCTTCGGCATGATCCTGCCGGCTTACGGCAACGAAGTGATCCTGATGCTTAAGAGTAGCGCCCTGGCCAGTACCATTACCCTGCTGGATCTTACCGGTATGGCCAGAACCATCATTGCCCGCACCTATACACCGATTGAAATCTTCCTGGCGGCAGGCGCCTGCTACCTGGTACTGAGCCTGATT
Source organism: Kistimonas scapharcae (assembly GCF_039540975.1). NCBI lineage: Bacteria > Pseudomonadati > Pseudomonadota > Gammaproteobacteria > Oceanospirillales > Endozoicomonadaceae > Kistimonas > Kistimonas scapharcae. The sequence goes on along the minus strand of NZ_BAABFL010000402.1, from coordinate 522 downwards.
ATGATGGGTGGTTTCAGACTGCTGGAAAAGCGCTTCAACGCACATCTGAATGCAAAGCGTAAACCCGTCGCTAAAAAAGTAAATGATTCCTCGGAAACAGGTTCAGTTATGACTGAAAAAGTAACCTCCTACTAAACACTAAAAAGGGGCCTTATTAAGGCCCCTTATGATCAGTAACCTGTACACAGGCATCAATGTAAAAATACTCCCCAGAAATACTCCATCCTAAGCATCGACGGCAGGCCGCCAATTATGCTTTCTCATGACCGCCTCATAAATCTCGTCAAATCGACGCATCGATTTTTCCAGTTCGTCCTGACGGCTGGCATCAGTATTCTCATGATCTAAACGGTGAGATAACAGTTCATCACATAACCCCGGGATTACGGCTTCATGAGTACTGAGATAATAGCCATTTCCCATCTCCAATGACTCGGTTTTAGGAGCTGTTGACGTTTCACATTGGTAACCAGACAAAAGCACAAGCCAGAGCTACGACACTGACAAAGTTTCGCTTTAGCT
>NZ_BAABFL010000401.1:0-13959 GCF_039540975.1 Kistimonas scapharcae | reverse complement strand
GTTTTTTCTTGGTCGTCATGGGTCACCTCAAAGAGTGATTTTACCCTCTTAGGGAGGTGTCCATAATTACTGCCTCACATCACACATGGTGATCACATGGAAGAAGCCATCAAACGCATTTTGTTAAGGCTCTTTCCGGAGCTGAAAAACGGCTACCACAAGCCGATGCTGGGACGGGTCGAACGGATCGCCAACCCGCCGAAAGACGGCGGCACCTGCACCCACGACGACCCCCTTTATGCCGTGGACATCCAGCCACTGGACGCCCACTTCCGCCCCAGGGGAGAAGTCCTGCGGGATCTGGTGGTCGCTGTCCCCTACGCAGGCCAGCACCGCGGTTTTTTCGCCCTGCCCGACCCCGGCTGCATCGTCGAGTTCTGTTTTTCCTATGCCCTGCCACACCTGGTGCACATTCGCGGCGTCATCCCTTGGGGGCTGGAACTTCCTGCCGTTGATGAAGGCGAGGCCAAATGGCAGCACAGCCAGACCACCTGGCAGGGTTACGACACCGACGGCAACTGGCGCAAGGTCGGCAAGATCCACGAGAACATCGCCGCCATCAGGCAGCTGATGAAAAGCCCGAAAACATGGCTGGGCTCTGACAAGGAAAACGTCCTGAAGATACTGTCGGACTTCATGGAAACCACAGCGGCCGCCCTGACCGAACTGGCCAGCCACACCCACCGTGCAGACCAGCTGCCCACGGTCAAGGAATCCGTGGAAGCCAAGGCCACAACCATCACCCAAAGCAAAACCACCCGACTGGACCCGATCACTGAGTAGTAGGAAGTCCCCCCATGATCAAAGCCAAACCGCTGGTCCCCTGGATCGGCGGCAAGCGTAAACTTGCCCCGCACATTCTGCCCCTGTTCCCCCACCACAGCTGCTACGTGGAGCCCTTCTGCGGCGCGGCCGCGCTGTTTTTCCTCAAAGACCCCAGCCCGGTGGAAGTGCTGAACGATATCAACGGCGACCTGGTCAACCTCTACCGCGTGGTGAAGTACCACCTGGAGCCTCTATACGGCCAGTTCAAGTGGGCGCTGAGTTCCCGCCAGAATTACGAATGGCTACTGAAAACCGCACCGGACACCCTGACCGACATCCAGCGCGCCGCCCGTTTCCTCTACCTGCAGAAGCTGGCCTTCGGCGGCAAGGTCGAGGGCCAGTGCTTCGGCACTTCTGCCACCAGTCGCCCCCGGTTCAATATTTTCACCCTCGAGCAGGATCTCGCCGACGCCCACTTCCGCCTGTCCAACGCCACCATCGAGCACCTGGACTGGGCGAAGGTGATCGAGAAATACGACCGCCCCGGCACCCTGTTCTACTGCGACCCACCCTACTGGCAGACCGAGGGCTACGGCGTCGCCTTCCCTTTCGAGCACTATGAACGCCTGGCGGAACTGGCTGGCAGCATTGAGGGCAGGATGATCATCAGCATCAACGACCACCCGGACATCCGCCGCGTCTTCAACGGCCTGTTCATCCGGGAGATTGATTACAGGTACACCGTCGGCGGCTCCCACAACCCCAGCGACTGCGTCGAGCTGGTCTACGGCAACTGGCAGCAGGACGAATACCTCCCCGGCCAGATCCGCCAGGAGGGGCTGGCGTTTTAGCCAGGCACAAAAAAGCCGGGGAAATCCCCGGCTTTAGTCAGACTAATTAGACACTCAATCTACCGTTAGGGATGATTGTCTTGCCAGTTGAATCTGTCGCCGTAAAGGTCACAGTTCGACCAAAAGGTGGGTATATGGACATACTGTCATGCACTTCATAACGAGCAACTAAGTCACCGGCCTGATTAGTTTCTTCATACGTGTAAATATCAGTATCTTGCCCTTTCCTGACTGAACGACTATCACCAGTCATTCTCAAGGTATTTCCTTCCTGAACCGGCAGCTGATCTTTAAACATACATTAACCTCCATTGATTGAAGACAACCGGAGATTAACTCCGGCCTCTAGTGTGACAACAAGAACAATTATTTTTTTCACCGCCACAATAGCCGCAGAACTTCTCGTTCGTAAAATAGCCTGCAGCTAAACGGACGTATTGCACGTAGCCTTTCGTAAGGTGATAGCCGCACATTCGACAATAGTTATGCCCCTGTGTTTTATAATGATCACAATCACGGCATTTTTGTTTTTGCATTAATCTATCCTCGCCAATTAATCACTTCACTGCATTCTCAACTGATGACCAGTTCACACTATTAGGAGAGTATTGAATTCCAGGCGACATATTGCTGGCCACACCATTAACGGCAAAGACCTTGCCATCCTTCACCCAGTAGCCAGCCGATCCGTTCACCACAACGGCAACGCCATCATCCAGATCACCGGTCAGGTATTTGTTCACGCTGCTCTCGCTATCGGGGATCGTCATCAACACACTGGTGACCGCATCACCATGGCTAGGGCCATCGGGCACTGCCATCCATAAACCGCCAACCAGCAGCAGCACAGACACCACCATGCCCTGTTTCGCCTGCGACGGCTTCACACTGCCGACCACCTTCTTCTGCAGGTGTGCCCGCAACGCACAGACAAACAGCGCCACCCCAACCAACGCCAGCATCAACCCAACCATGTTTCACTCCTGTCATTTTTCACGAGACAATCCCAGCGACACGCCGCAATCCCCCGCCACGCGAGAAAAAAAACAAACCCCCGAAAAAAATCACTCATTCACCCCACCCACCTGCGGGGTTTTTGGGTCATTTTGTGCAGCTTCGGAGGTATGGTGCAATGGGCTACAGCCCGCGCCGCTGGCGGCCTGACTACAGATCATACCCCTTTGCACGCAATGCAGATATTTGAAAATTTGTGCAAACTCTCTGCGCAACAGTAATTCATGCAGATTCCGCGCTAGGCCGCGTCACACGGGATACCGTGGAGTTTTTTAAAACGAGGTGAGTAGAACTGAGGGTAAAGAAGGTGGAGGCGAGTACCGGAGTCGAACCGGTCTAAATGGAGTTGCAGTCCACTGCATAACCGCTTTGCTAACTCGCCCTATCTTTTGAGTGGTGCCGCCACCCGGAATCGAACCGGGACGACCATTCGGCCGACAGATTTTAAATCTGTTGTGTCTACCAATTCCACCATGGCGGCATTGCATAACTCTGCTCTCTCCATGTCGGCGTGTCAGAAATTTTTTTGACACGGATTTGACACAAAGAGCCCGAAAACTAAGCGTTTTCAGTTTTGACACACTGATGACACGTTACAGCATGTTCATCCTGAACAACTACAACCCTTTGATTTCACTGGCCTTCTCGGTTCTTTCTAATTCGTCCAACACTTCAACGTGAACTGCTTGACGGATTTTAAATCCCTTGTGTCTACCAATTTCACCATCCGGGCGTAGATTCTTCACCGGAAATCACTTTCCGGACACCACATTTTAAATCGTCTTACCGTGCTTCATCAAAGACTTTGATGAAAAAAATTGAGGCGGGCACCGGAGTCGAACCGGCCTAGATGGAGTTGCAGTCCACTGTATAACCGCTCTACCAACCCGCCTTAATTGTCATCTGCCTGGAATATGGAGCGGGAAACGAGACTCGAACTCGCGACCCCAACCTTGGCAAGGTTGTGCTCTACCAACTGAGCTATTCCCGCGCTGCCCTGCAGAAGACGAGGGCTATTGTATGGACTTATTACAATCTGTCAACCATCTGATAAATAACAAATTATTGAGAACCAAACGGTTTCAGTTCCGGCCACGCGGCTTTCAGGTAAACAACCATAGACCATAGCGTGAGAATTGCCGCCACGTAGAGCAAAACAATGCCCGACATACCGACCAGACTGTCCGCAAAACCGGGTGCCCAGAGCAGCAGTGTTATGGCGCCCATCTGCATCATGGTCTTCATTTTACCTATGAAACTCACAGCAACACTGGTGCGTTTGCCAATCTCTGCCATCCATTCCCGCAAGGCGGAAATCATGATCTCCCGCCCAATGATGATCAACGCAGGAATGGTCAGCAGCGGACTGTCGAATTTCTCAATCAGGGTGGCCAGTGCCACGGCGACCATCAATTTGTCCGCCACAGGGTCAAGGAACGCCCCAAAAGGGGTGGTCTGATTCAATCTTCTCGCCAGATAACCATCAAACCAGTCGGTAAAGGATGCGACCATGAAAATCGCAGCACTGGCCAGATTCGTCCAGTTATACGGGAGATATATGACCACCACGATGACCGGAATCAGCAGCAAACGTATCAATGTCAAAATATTCGGTATATTCATCGTCTGAAATGAGCCTGAAAATCATCCACTGTGTAGGGAGGCACTCCCGATTTTGGGCGTCAGTGTAACAGTTACCGGCCAGTGATTGGATAACTAATCATACGCAGTCTGCTTATCTTTAACGGTGAAGGTGATCATGTATCTCCTGCGCCAGTGCTTTGCTGATGCCGTTAACCTTGCTTAATTCAGCCACTGTCGCCTGCTGAATAGCCTGCAACCCACCAAAATACTTCAATAATGCCGAGCGTCGCTTGGCGCCCACGCCGGGAATATCTTCCAGTATCGACTTCCTCCGCTTCCCTTCCCGGCGCTGACGGTGTCCTGTAATGGCGAAGCGATGCGCCTCATCCCTGACCTGCTGAATCAGGTGCAATGCCGGGCTACTGGGTTCCAGTGCGTATTCTTTGCCCGTTACACCATCCAGCAGCGTTTCCATACCTGGCTTTCGGGTCTCCCCTTTGCCAACACCTATAACTGTAATACTCGTCAACTGTAGGTTTTCCAGGGATTCCATGGCCTTGCCAAGCTGGCCGGCACCACCGTCAATCAGGATCAAGTCTGGCATTTTCCCTTCCCCGGTGAGTAGCCGGGCATAACGTCGCTCAACGGCCTGCCCGATCGCCGCGTAATCATCGCCCGGGGTTATGTCACGAATATTAAAACGTCGGTAGTCCGATTTAGCGGCCCCCTGCTGATCAAAAACGACACAGGACGCAACCGTGCCTTCACCCATGGTATGGCTGATATCAAAACATTCAATGCGTTCCGGCACAGCAGGCATCTGCAGTGCCTGCTGTAACATCAGGAATCGCTGATAAATATTCTTTCGATCTGCCAGCCAGACCGCGAGAGCCTGCACCGCATTTTTATCTGCCAGCTCCAGCCATCGTTTTCTGTCGCTGCGGACTTGGTGCCGCAGGGATATAGCCTTTCCAGCCACCTCCCGTAAAGTGGTTTCCAGCAATTCCTGATCTTCAACTGCACAGGGAATCACGATTTCAGCGGGGAAATCTCGAGCATCCGCATTCCGGATATAGAAATTCGCCAGGAAACTAAGCAGAGCCGCTTCACGGGTTGCCTCCAGCTTAAAATCTGGGTGGAACTGCCGCGTACCAAGTACCCTGCCCTGGCGCACAAAAATCACAATGACACAGCAACCAGCCGGCTCCCAGGCGATACCCAGCACATCAGCATCGCCACGCTGGGCGCTGATAACCTGCCCTTCCTGGGTTTGGCGTAGAAAATTAACCTGATCACGGAAGGCGGCTGCCTGTTCGAACTCAAGTGATTCTGCCGCTGTATCCATTTTGCCAATCAGGTCAAAGATGATTTCCTGACTCTTTCCTTCCAGAAATCGCACGGAGTCCTGCACATCCCGGCCATATTCCTGCTCATCCACCAAATCGACACAAGGTGCTTTGCAGCGATTAATCTGATACTGCAGGCAGGGTCGTGTCCGGTTCCTGAAAAAGCTGTCTTCACACTGTCTGACTTTGAAGATTTTCTGGAGAATACCGAGTGTTTCCCTGGCCGCGCCGGCACTGGGATAAGGGCCAAAGAAACGGCCTGTCTGGTTTTTCCTGCCACGATGCAGAGCCAGACGGGGAAAACGGTCTTTATGGGACAGGTAAATAAAGGGGTAGGATTTATCATCCCGAAGCAGGATGTTATACGGCGGTTTCAGGGTTTTGATCAGATTCTGCTCAAGAATCAGCGCCTCTGATTCGGTATTGGTTACCACCGTTTCAATGGCCTGGATCCTGGCAACCATGGCCTGAGTTTTGACAGCCAGCCCTTGTTTGCGGAAATAGCTCGACAGCCGCTTTTTCAGATTTTTGGCCTTGCCGACATAAAGCACGTCGGCATTACCGTCCAGCATCTTGTAGATGCCCGGCTGTTCAGGCGCACTTTTTAGATAAGTCTGATAATCAAAGGCGTTACTATCTGTCGACATAACAGGCACATCCGGTCAATTCTACCGAATGGTAACGTGAACACTGCCACACTGCACTCGCCAACCGGTTAGATTGCCATTGTCTGGGTATCAACCAGTGCATGTCTGATAGCCAGATGCGTCAATTCCACATCGCTGTTGATATCAAGCTTGTCAAAGATTCGGTAGCGATAACTGTTCACGGTTTTCGGACTGAGACAGAGCTTGTCCGAAATATCCTGCACTTTCTGGCACTGGACAATCATGGTCGCAATCTGAAGTTCGCGCTGGGAGAGCTGCTCAAAGGGATTGTCCGACTTCTTACTGAAAGGCTTTAACGCCATCTGCTGGGCAATTTCAGGACTGATATAGCGATTGCCCGATACAACGGCCCGGATTGCCGTCACCATCTCATCAAGCGCCGCTCCTTTTGTCAGGTAGCCAGAAGCGCCCGCTTCCAGTAAGCGACTGGGATAAGGATCATCAGAATAAACGGTGACAGCAATGATTTTCGAGGTTGGGCTGCAATGCTGCAACTTTCGGGTCGCTTCCAGCCCGCCAATACCCGGCATACGGACATCCATCAAGATCACATCGGGCGTATTCTGACGGCAAAACGTGATAGCCTCTTCGCCCGTCGCTACTTCACCGATGACATCAAAATCCTCAACATCGGATAACATCCGTACAATCCCTGTTCGAACCAGATCATGATCATCTGCTACAAGAATTGAAACCACTCGCGCACCCCCGGTAGACACCCGCTTCCTGCTCTTGTCGTTATTATTGCAGTCGGCATCCCAGCCTTTGCAGCGTAAAACCATACTAACAAACAACGGCTGTCATGCAAAAGCCCGGATCGTTGAATCCAGAGCCAATAAAGCAGATAAAAAAAAGCCCACTTTCGTGGGCCTTTGGGTTTTCCTTAGAGCTTGCCGGCCAATTCCGGCACCGCATCAAAGAGGTCTGCAACAAGGCCGTAATCCGCCACCTGGAAGATGGGAGCCTCCTCGTCTTTGTTAATGGCAACAATGACTTTGGAGTCCTTCATACCGGCCAGATGCTGGATAGCGCCAGAGATACCAACGGCAACATACAGCTGCGGCGCGACAATCTTGCCGGTCTGTCCGACCTGCATGTCGTTGGGTACAAAACCGGCGTCAACCGCTGCACGGGAGGCACCGACGGCAGCACCCAGCTTATCAGCCAGGCTGTAGAGAATTTCGAAATTCTCGCCATTCCCCATACCTCGACCGCCAGATACCACGATATCGGCAGCCGTCAGTTCCGGACGGTCAGACTTGGCCAGCTCTTCGCCCACAAAGGCAGAAGTGGCGGCATCGTGTGCAGAAGCCAATGCTTCAATGGGGGCACTACCACCATTTGCAGCGGCATCGAACCCGGTACCACGTACAGTGATCACCTTGATCGGCGCACTGGACTGAACAGTTGCGATAGCATTACCGGCATAGATAGGGCGCTTGAACGTGTCAGTACTCTCAACAGCCACGATGTCAGAAATCTGATCGACATCCAGCAGTGCAGCGACACGAGGCATGGTGTTCTTGCCGGTGGTCGTGGCAGCCGCCAGCACGTGGGAATAGTTCTTGCCTAATTCTGCGATCAGCAGACTGGTATTTTCTGCCAGCTGATGCTCATAGGCAGCATTGTCTGCCACCAGAACCTTGGCAACTCCTTGAATCTGGGCAGCGCCTTCTGCGGCGGCGCCACAGTTGCTACCCGCAACCAGGACGTGGATATCATCACCGATGGCCCTGGCAGCCGTCACTACGTTGTTAGTAGCAGCGTTCAGGGCGCTGTTATTGTGTTCAGCTACGACCATAATACTCATCAGATCACCTTTGCCTCGTTCTTCAGTTTCTCGACCAGCTCATCCACGCTGCCTACCTTGATACCGGCCTGACGCTCGGCGGGCGGCTCAACTTTCAGCGTGGTGATGGTGGAAGCTACCTCAACGCCCAGCTCTGCCGGGGTTTTGACATCCAGCGGCTTACGCTTGGCTTTCATGATGTTGGGCAGTGAAGCGTAACGGGGTTCGTTTAAACGCAGGTCGGTAGTGACAACGGCCGGCAGGTTCAGGGCGACAGTCTGCAGACCACCGTCGATTTCACGGGTTACCACAGCCTTGCCATCTTCCACTTTAACTTCAGATGCGAAGGTCCCCTGTGGCAGGCCCGCCAACGCAGCCAGCATCTGGCCGGTCTGGTTGTTGTCGCTGTCAATGGACTGCTTACCAAGCACGATCAGGTCGGGCTTTTCTTCATCGACAATCGCCTTGAGCAGCTTGGCGACAGACAGTGAGTCCAGCTTTTCATCCGTTTGTACTTGAATGCCGCGATCAGCACCCAGCGCCAATGCTGTGCGGATCTGCTCCTGACACTCTTTGGGTCCCATGGAAACGACGACAATTTCAGAAGCCACGCCCTTCTCTTTCAGGCGAACCGCTTCTTCTACCGCGATTTCACAGAACGGGTTAATGGCCATTTTCACGTTGGTCAGATCCACATCACTGTGGTCAGCCTTAACGCGTACCTTGACGTTGTAGTCTATGACTCTTTTTACCGCTACAAGAACCTTCATGAGCTCCTCGTACATTGTCCGTTCAGTTTTTTATCCAGCAGGCTGTACAACTCTGAAACTGTCCAGACTGTTGGCGTCCAGGCGGCGATGCATCGGTCGTTATATAAGGTTTGTTATGTGAGCATCCCGTATCTCGTGCCGGAGCTATCTTGACCGCTGGCCGCAACCGGGTCAAGGAAAGCCGGTGATTCGTTGCACTCTACCCTTACAGACAGGCAGTAATCCTGACTATCAACAATAATGGCATCACCCGGGAATAACCCGTGATAGTGGCTATCCACAGGTTGATTGCGGCAGACCACTGTTCATTTGCGCGAAGCCAAGTATAATGCGAACAAAAATTCAAACAAGCGTTTGAGGCAACGAAGACGCATTTTTACCAAAAGCCGTGTGTTTGCCGGTTCAGGGGGGAAGCCAACCCCGTGCCCGGTTAGCCGTAGCAGCAGGAGAGTGTCATGGAACGCGAATCCATGGAGTTCGATGTCGTCATCATCGGGGCCGGTCCGTCCGGTTTATCCGCAGCCTGCCGCCTGATGCAGCTGGCTCAGGCGTCGGAACAGGAACTGACCGTTTGTGTGGTAGAGAAAGGTTCAGAAGTTGGTGCGCATATATTGTCCGGCGCAGTCTTCGAACCCCGGGCCATGAATGAATTGTTCCCTGACTGGAAAGAACGTGGTGCGCCACTTAACACCCCGGTCAAGGGTGATGAGATCTACTACCTGAAAGATCAGGACAACGCTAAAAAGATTCCCGCCTTCCTGACTCATAAGACCATGCATAATGAAGGCAACTACATCATCAGTTTAGGGAATGTATGCCGCTGGCTGGGGGAGCAAGCAGAGGCGTTAGGCGCAGAAATCTTCCCGGGATTTGCCGCCCAGGAAATCATTGTTGAAGACGGTGCTGTTAAAGGCATCATCACCGGTGACATGGGTGTTTCGGCCACTGGCGAACAGAAAGAAGGCTATATGCCAGGCATGGAACTGCGTGCCAAGTACACCATCTCTGCGGAAGGTTGCCGTGGCCATTTAGGAAAGCAGCTGATCAGCCAGTTCAAGCTGGATGAAGGCAAGGATCCACAACATTACGGTATTGGTATCAAAGAGTTGTGGGACATTCCTGCCGATAAACACCAACAGGGACTCGTGGTTCATACTGCAGGCTGGCCGTTGAGTGAAAGCGGCTCCATGGGCGGTGGATTCCTGTATCACCTGGAAAACAATCAGGTGGTTGTCGGTCTGATCACTGACCTTAACTACAGCAATCCTCATCTCAGCCCGTTTGACGAATTCCAGCGTTACAAGCACAGCCCGGTTGTGAAGCAATTCCTGGATGGTGGCAAGCGTGTCTCCTATGGTGCACGCGCAATTGCCAAAGGCGGCCTGCAGTCGCTACCCAAGATGACTTTCCCAGGTGGTCTGCTGGTGGGCTGTGATGCCGGCACCCTGAATTACGCCAAGATCAAGGGCTCTCATACTGCCATGAAGAGCGGTATGATCGCAGCGGAAACCGTTTTCGAAACGCTCAAGTCAGGCGATGAAGGTGGCAGTGAACTGGGAGCCTTTACCCAGGCTTTTGAAAGCTCCTGGGTCTACGAAGAGCTTCATGCTCAGCGCAACTTTGGTCCACTGGTACACAAGCACGGAGCTCTGTTGGGTGGTGGTTTATCGTGGGTTGATATCAATATATTCAACGGCAAACTGCCTTACACCCTACACGACAAGTCTGCAGATTACGCCCAGCTTAAGCCAGCAGCCGAATGTCCGAAACTGACCTACCCCAAGCCCGACGGCAAACTGAGTTTTGACAAGTTAAGTTCCGTATTCCTCTCTAACACCAACCATGAGGAAGACCAGCCCTGCCATCTGCGTTTGACGGATGCGGATCTTCCTGTACGCGATAATTTGCCGAAATTCGATGAGCCAGCTCAGCGCTATTGCCCTGCCGGGGTATATGAAGTCGTGGCAGATGAAGTGTCTGGTGAGAAACGGTTCGTTATCAACGCCCAGAACTGTGTGCACTGCAAGACCTGTGATATCAAGGATCCTGCACAGAATATCACCTGGGTAGCACCGGAAGGCACTGGCGGCCCCAACTATCCCAACATGTAAAATAAAGGGGCGAATTTTTCGCCCCTTTTTCTTATCTAGCCCCTTTATCATCAAGGTGATGCAACGGGCGCAATTTTGTAAAACGCCCCACCGCTCCAGATGCCATACCAATCATTACCTTTCATTGACTGAATATCTGCCATTTCAACAAGCTGATAAAAAACATTCCGGTGCACCAAGGCTTCGAGCCGATCTCGAACCAGGATATAAGGCGAAGGTTCTGCTGACTCCGGATCAAGATCTACTCGAAACGGATGCTCACTATCCAGGCGCACTGTATCGCCTACATTCGTCGTGAACGTCAGCACTTGATCCTGCCCTTTTCCTTCCGCATCGACGGCAATGGCAACAAACGGCGCATCTTCCACCTGTATCCTGACTTTCTCGACCGGTGTTACCAGGTAATAACAGTCGTCGTCATCATGTCGCATAATGGTTGAAAACAGCCGCACCATTGAGGCTCGCCCAATCGGACTCCCCATATAATGCCAGCTGCCATCACGGCGTATGACCATATCCATATCGCCACAGAATGGTGGATTCCAGGCATGAACAGGCGGCAACCCAGCCTCAGTTCTTATTTTTTCCAGGTTATTGAGCAGGGAATCCCGGGTTTTATGCTGATCTGTCACACGACCTCCAGGCAATACCGCCATAGTTCTGACATATAGAGAACCCTTGTCTACTAAGTATAAGGTTCGCCACGGCTGAATCCAGCAGAGTGCTAATCTCACATTTAGAGGGATCCAATAATTCGATCAGGCAGTAATAGAAAGACAACAATGAATCCTTTCACCATTATCGTTCACTGGATAGAAAAGTGGCTGACCCACGAAACCTCACCCGCGCGTGGTGCCACGCTGTGTGATTTCGATCGTATTCGCTATGAACTGAAACCTGCCGACGTTCTGCTCATTGAAGGGCGCTCCCGGGTGGCGGGTGTCATCAAGCAGATTACTCAAAGCAACTGGTCCCATGCAGCCCTCTATATTGGCAAACTCCACGACATTGAAGACAAGCGATTAAGGGATTACGTCAACAAAAGTTATGAGGGGGACAGTGAAGACCAGCTTCTGATCGAGAGCGAGCTAGGCCTTGGTACTGTGATCCGTCCCCTGCAGGTCTACGAAGGTGAACACGTAAGAATCTGTCGCCCCAACGGCATGAGCTATCGCGATGGTCAGCAGGTACTGCATTATGCTGTCAGCCGTCTGGGGCAAGAGTATGACATTCGTCAAATTCTGGATTTATTGCGATTTCTCCTTCCCTACAGCTTTATCCCCGGTCGCTGGCGGTCATCCCTATTCAGCCATATGCCTGGACAGGCCACCAAAACCGTTTGCTCTACAATGATTGCCGAAGCCTTCAGTTTTATTCATTTTCCGATCCTGCCGTTGGTCAAACGCAATGGCGACAAGGGCGTCCAGCTGTTTCAGCGGAATCCTAAGTTGTGTACGCCTCGTGATTTCGATTATTCCCCCTACTTCACCATCATAAAATACCCCTTCCTGGATTTCAGTCAGCACTCATCGGACTGCCGACTACTGCCTTGGCATGGTGATAGTACGCTGGAAGGTCAGGAGGCTGACCTGTACATGACTGCCGGGCAGATTCGCGACCTAAAGCGTTTTAAAGACAAGCTTTCCGTAGACTCAGATCCCCCTCCCACATCAGACGGCAAGCCCAGCGATTCCAAGGGCTAACACGCACAGAGTGTCAATTAAATTACCTAAATAATCATTAATTTCATTTTTATGCGTTTTTTGTCTAATTCTTGGCTGGAAGATGTCAAAATATCGTTAATACTTACAGTGCTGATGAGGTTGATGTCCCCCTACAACCTTGTCAGCTAGGTCAGCAATGACCTTGGTACTTGGATTGTGTACCTATGTTTCACTCCTAATGGTCTTAGCCCGCGATACTTCCCCCAGTACGCGGGTTTTTTTTCGCCCTTAGAAAACCGTGGCTTTCAGCGCAAACCCTTGATACTACTGACCTCCATGCACCTCCTATCCGTTTCTCCATCTCCAGCCACTTGCCTGTCTATGGCTGCCTATAGCTGTCTCAAGTCTTGCCATAGTCTTGCCATCCAAGTACCACATGAAACACCCTGCTTTTACCCTTGGTACTTGCCAAATAATCCATATAGATCAATTAGTTATGGGTTAGCGGCTTCTTATGGTACTTGCTTGTCCTGAGTCACTTTGTCCCACGAATGACTCAAAGTGACTCAAACCAATATAACTATATATTTTTCAATAGGATACGCTTTATTTTCGATTGGTTGGTGCCGACCTGTTCAGCTATCGCACGTTGCGTCAGACCTTCCTCTGACAACCGGATCACCTTTTCCTCCAGGCTTTCTTCCTTCTCTACCACCGTCACCGGCTCGGCCTCCTGCTCAACCGTTGGCGCTATCACATGGTCAGCCTTGAAAGATCCGTGTTCACGGACAACTTCATCCAGCGCCAGCTTCACCCGGTTACCGCCATGGTGGATCGCCTCCCCCGTTGTCATGTTCAAAAACAGTTTCAGCAACCCGGCCTCCGCGTCCACTTCCCAAAAGCTGGCACCCTCGCCATGGCGTCTGGTGAAGTAAGAAACCAGATCCTCTACCGATATGGTCGATGACTTCAGATCAATGTGATTAAGGATATGTTCTAAACCGGAATTTACGGTGTCACCGATCATATTGAAGTCCAGATCGACTGCCCCGGATTTCAACATGTCCCTGGTGAACGTTGAGGCAACCTTGGAACGGTCAGGCCTCGGCACCCCCATGGCCTCAAGTTCGGCCAGCATCTTGTTCCGACGCATCTTTTCTTCCTCGGCCTCCCCCCATGCATAAGCCTCATCATAGGTCGGCTTGGTTCGCGTTATGTTGACCTGCTTACCGTCTTTCCAGGTTCGCGCCAGACAACGGTAGACAATGGAACCGTCCGCTTTCTTTCTTGATGTTACTGTTGGCATAAATCCTTTCCCCCCTGTGCCAGCATAGTTGTCGCCTCTTCTGAAATTTCCAACTTAAACAGGGGGTGGTCAGTGAGTAATCAATGACCCG
>NZ_BAABFL010000400.1:0-13916 GCF_039540975.1 Kistimonas scapharcae | reverse complement strand
GCGTTTTGTGCAAAAACTGTACTCTGTTGCCAAAAGTACGGCCAGCTTGCTCACATTCCCAAGGTTAAGCGGGATTTAAGGCATGGTACTGGCAAGTGCTGGCGCTTATATTAAAACGGGTACAATACATGACCCTCATGCCTATTTCGGTAAGCAGATTAATGTGACTGAAGTGATACAATTAAACGATTTATGCCTCATGAATAGATGCCGTCAAACAATTCGAGCAATCATTCGAACAGGCCCTGATTTTGATAAGCTCAGCTCTTTGATGCCACGAAAACTGGCTGATTATCTGCAAGTCAAAGGAGAACCAACAAACTCCGGAATGCCCCTAGTTTAGGGGATGATTACAAAAGCACGAATGACAATTCATGACAAATCGCCATAAGCCTTTGGATTTTAATCAAGATATCGTGTGAAGCAATAATCTAGAAGAGATAAAACCAGGAAATCATGGAAATCGAAACGCAGGCATAAACCAGCATAACCGGGAATCCGGCGCGCAGATAATCGGTTAACTGATAATTACCCGCGCTGTAGATCATGAGGTTCGTTTGATAACCGACAGGCGTTAGAAAGCTGCAGCTGGCAGCAAAGGCAATGGTCATAATAAAGGCTCCGGGATCTATCCCCAATACCTGGGCCAGCCCCAAAGCGAGAGGGAATGACAAGGCTGCCGCAACATTATTGGTGACAACCTCAGTCAATACCATGGTCAAAATAAACAGTCCAGTCATCACGACCCACGGTTGAAAGTCCTGCAAATAAATTGCGGCATTTTGAGCGATTGCATGAACAGTGCCGTCATTAGTAAAGACCTGTGCGATACCCAGAGCAGAACCTATAACAGCAATCAGCTCAAACGGGATGCGATTCCGCAGTTCTTCCAGACGAGTGTAATCAGCCAGAAGGTAGACAATAAATATGCCGATCAGCCCTTCCAACAGGGGAAACAACCCCATAATCGAACCTGCCAGGCCAAACAGAAACAGAGAAATGCTGATCACGCTGCTACGTGTATCCAGGCTACCACTCGCAACATGTTCTCGCAGGATATGAAAGTCTGTTGTTTCTTCGCTGAGCGCTCTAAAGTCTTCTCCCGTGGCCAACAATAAGCGGTCGCCTACCTGAAGGCGAACATTAGACAATTTTCCGGTTAACTCCTGATTCCCCCGACTCAGGGCTACAACGGCAGCATCATAGCGTATGCGAAGGCCCAGATTACGGACAAATTTGCGCGCCAAGTCCGAACCGGAAGCAATAACGACTTCAGTCAGATTGCCGACAGGGATTCTCTCTTCTTCGGTAAGTAACGCCAGGCCAGAAAATCGATCCAGTTCAGAAATAAAATTCGGATCGCCATTAAAGATTAAAATGTCATTGGCGCGTATACGGCGATTGGGGCGAACAGGGGTAATCAACCGACCTTCCCGCCAGATCTCAACGAGGAAGATACTTTCAAGATCCCTGATGCCATTTTCCTTGATACTCTTACCCACCAGTGGAGAACCTTCTTCAACACGAGCTTCCATCAGGAACTTGTTATACGACTCACTGGACTGGCTACTATCCGGCAAAATGTACTGTCCGGTTGCGATCAATACGAACAGCACCGCCATCACAACCGGTGCACCGATCTTGAAAAAATCCCCAAATTCAAGCGGTTCAAGGCCTGCACTAACGACAAAACTATTAATAATGAGGTTGGTCGATGTACCAATCAACGTCAGCATTCCGCCGGCAATAGCACTATAAGAGAGAGGAATCAGTACCTTTGAAGCCGCATGCTGCTTTTGCCCTGCAACTTTACCCATGAATGCAGCAACAATGGCGGTATTGTTTAGCATGGAGGATAAAAACGCTGTCATGGTGCATAGTCGCAGTAACGCTGTACGGTAACCACAATCCAGCGCGTGGCGAGTGGCCATCTCAATGAAGCGGTTTTTTTCAAGAACAATGGAAACCAGCAACAACAAAACCAGCGTCATCAGTACAGGGTTCACAAAATTGGCCAAAGCCTCTTCCACGCCCAGCTGACCGGTAAACAGGAAATAAAGCAAAGCCATCGCAAAAATCTGACCCGCGCGCCACAGGTTGCTGATTAATGCTGCCAGAACGAGCACCAGAACCGAGCCATTAATCCATGGCATGAGCTGGGAATAGGTTTCCATTAACCGTCCATGGTTTCACATTGCCTATTTAGATTACTTTAGCAGCGTGTCATAACTCAGGTGATTTATTGAAAGGCATCAACAAAATCAATCATGGTGGGAGTGCCGTTTAACAATTCATCAAGCAATGCCTCAGCAGCGGGCCATTCTAGTTCGGGGTATCGCGTCATGGAATCCTTGACCAGCTGACTGAAAGTTTTCTGGCGCTCCTGAAAGATATGTTCACTGACGCCACCTTTCCCTTCACTACGAATGAATTTCATGGCTTCCATAATATCCGCCAGTTTGGCTATCCGCTTCAAACGGTCAGGTAGGTGATGCTTATACCGCTTATATTCAGGACAGAGAGATTCTTCAATTTTCTCAATGGGGCTGTCTCCTTTGGGAAAAGAGGCTTCCAGTCGTCGCTTAAGCGGTGTTGCCAGGTCGCCGGTTAATGTCTCCGGCATATCATGCCAAAGACAGAACTGGAGCAGCGCCAGTTTTTCTTCCGGTGAAATGGCGGGATAAACCTGTTCCGTCAGGGAGCAAGCGTACATGGTTACCAGAAAAGAATGCTCAGCAATCGAGGGATAACGGTGACAGGGAACGGAATGCCAGCGAGTCACATCAGCGCTTCGCGCAATATCGTATATATTCATAAATCCCCCGGAAGCAAGTTGATATCAGATTAATAAATGTTCACTTGTTCTCAATTGCCATTAAATCAACAGACTGCTTATTCCTATGACCAGTATAAGTCTTGAATCGTCTGCCGCTTGTCACTATTCTGATCCGGCCAAAAAAATAACGAATTTTAACAGGCCACCCTTTATGACAAGACTCTTTCAGTTCTTATTTTTGTTCTGCTTAAGCAGTAGCGCTTTTGCAGAAAGCTATGTTTACCTCACTAACAATACCTATGAAACGCTTCAGATAGAAACCCATGTACGGGGAGACACCACACTGGTCGCCGGTGAACATTATGAACAGCTTGCCGCTGAGGTGCCGCCATTAGCCACCCGGCGGGTACTGCGCATGAACCGGGATGAAGGGATCAAAAACGGCAAGACGTATTTTCTGGACACCCGGGTTTCCGGAAGCCAAAGCCAGGTGACTCTCCAGCAGAAGCTGACGGGCACGCTGACCTTCAGCAAGATGTGGCTGAGTGCCGCCAGTGACAGCGGTGACCTGACATGGTTTTATGACCGTGACATCCACCGTCAAACCCTGACGTTTGATGGCAAGCAGAGTACCCTGGCTTTCCGTTCCCAGAAAGCCAGAACCTCAGGGGATGACCTTTACTATGTGATCCACAATGAACACCAGCAACCCACCGTCCAAAGCAGCGATAAACTGAAGGTTCTCTCCTATAACACATGGATTCTGCTACCTGGCCTGATAGCCAAGAAATCCGCTGAACGCCTGGACGCCATGCTGGATATCGTCAGCGGTTATGACGTGATTGTTTTTCAGGAGCTTTTTGATAACAGCTTACGCCAGAACTTCATTAACCGACTGGATGAAGAGTACCCCTATTTCACCCGTATCGTTGATGAAACCGGAAAAATGGAAGACGGCGGCATTTTCATCGCCAGCCGCTGGCCCATTGAGGCGGAAGATCAAACCGTTTACGACCGTTGCATTAATGATGGGTGCCTGGCTGCCAAGGGAGCTGTCTATGCCAAGGTCAACAAAATGGGAAACAGCTACCACCTCTTCGGCACCCACACCCACGCCTATACCGGCACGGAAGACATCGCGGTCAGGGCTGAGCATCTTCAGCAACTCAGGGATTTCATTGACAGTCAGAACATTCCAACCTCTGAGCCGGTTCTGATCGCCGGTGACCTTAACGTTGATAAAGTCAATTACCCCGGCGAACACAGCCAGATGCTGGCAATTCTCGATGCAACAGAACCTCAGGCAACGGGGGCTTATCCCTACAGTTATGACGGCCACGTCAACAAGTGGGCTTCCAACTACCGGGAATACCTGGATTATGTGCTTTACAGCAATCGCCATCTCCAGCCAGTAAACAGCACCAATGCGCTGCTCACCCCCCGGAGTATTGACGCAGGACTCTGGGGCGACTGGGATATTTCTGACCACTTCCCCATAGAGGGCAGTTTCACCTTCCCCCTGCCTTCAAAAGCCCCCGTGGAAAGTGATGGCTACCGGACCATCACCATGAGTGATCTCTGTCTGGATGGGAACAGCGTGATTAATCTGGCCCATACCAGCCTGGAAGCCTGTGACGGCACCGACAGCCAATACTGGCAGTTCACTGCAGAAGGCAGCATCAGAAACCGGGAGAACCCGAACCGCTGCCTCGATGGCATGGGGGTTCTCAATGGTACCCGCTTGATTGTCTGGGACTGCCATGGGGGCGACAATCAGCGCTGGATGAAGGATGGCAAGTTTATTCGCAGCAGCCAAAACCCCCAAAAGGTCATTGATGCCTACCAGACTTCTCAGGGTGGCGGTGTTGGCATTTGGCAGTACCATGGCGGCAATAATCAGCAATGGCAGTGGAGGCAATAATCCTCAACTGACGACAGAGCCTCCGGAACCGCATGACTATTAATTATTCCATGCGGTTCCCTCATCAAAACACTGCGGATTCCTGGGTTAATCCGGTAAGATTACCGGCCAGATACCCTCTCCAGGAGTCAGCATGCAGCAAGAAACTCATTCCGATATCGACCCCAAAATCGTGATTAACCAGGAAACCGCCAAAATACCCTGGCATGATCTGCAGCGCTTTTTCGCCAGCGGTAAGACATTACATGTTCACCATGGACTCGATCTTGTCGATGTTGCCCTGGCCATGCATCAAGATGATAAAGCAGCCATTCAACGCTGGATGAATGATGGTCTATTAGGCGATGTAAACGATGATGACGCTCGACACTGGTATGAGCAGAACACAACCGTATGGGCTGTCGTGATTGCCCCCTGGGTTTTGGTTCAACCCGTATCAGGCGGATCTATAGCCCAATAATGGATACCTTGGTGATAGTATCAGCCGATGTTATCACCAAGGCGAAAAGCAGGCAGGGAGTCAGAACTCTGACAACTCAATAAACAGTATGATGCCTGTTAACAAAGGATGCGGAGCATTCCTCTTACTCGGATAGGGTCTTCAGTATCAGGAATTCACCGGGATTAACACCTTATCCAGAATTGAATAATCATCTGTCCCTGCAGTTAGCGGATAGAGCACAATCAGCTGACAGCTTCTTCTTTCTTCTGTTCGGCCTGGGCCTTTTCCAGTTCAAGCGTCAGATTTTGCACCTGCTGCTGCAGCTGTTTTTGCTTGCTCTTAAGGGTATTGTTTTCAGCGGTTAAAACGCGGTTCTGCTCCTGCAGACGCTTAACCTGCTTTTTCATACGATCAGGGTTCTGGGCGCGCAGGCTCTTGATTTCACCATCCAGACTCTTGGCCTGAACGGAAAACTTCATAACGTTCTTCTCAGCCGCTTCCAGCTGGGATTTTAGCCCCTGTACTTCCTTATTGTGCGAGGAGGTAATTTCCAACAACGCCTCAAGTCTGCGTTGCTCGACGAGCGCTTGTTCTTCTGAAATGATAGGATTTCCTCCTGCGGTGGATGTTTCCATTGAAAGTACCTCAACCTCTTGGCGATCAGGCAGCGTTTTTACTGTCTATCTATTGATATCAATATGACGTTTATAGGCCAGCTTGGAAGAAGCTGGACGCAAGGAAACTGTCAGAGCGCGGCATTATACACTTTTTCAACGTATGGCAAGTAGTTTATTTGAACATATTTTATATGGATTTATCGAAGTTCAGCAGAGAATTACGTTAACCGCCAGTCCTCCCAATGCAGTTTCCTTGTAGTTACTCTGCATATCCTTACCGGTCTGGTGCATGGTTGCTATAACTTCATCCAGGGTCACCCGGTGAGAACCGTCCCCCCGCAAGGCCAGACGTGCAGCATTGATAGCTTTGACAGCCCCCATGGTATTGCGTTCAATGCAGGGGATTTGAACCAGACCGGCTATCGGGTCACAGGTCATACCGAGATTGTGTTCCATGCCGATTTCCGCGGCATTTTCAATCTGCTCTACGCTGCCCCCAAGGACAGCGGTCAGGCCTGCTGCAGCCATGGAGCAGGCGACACCAATCTCTCCCTGACAGCCGACCTCAGCCGCTGAAATAGACGCGTTTTTCTTATAAAGCATGCCAATCGCGGCTGCGGTTAGCATGAAGTCATACAATCCCTGCTCATCAGCCCCGTTGATGAAACGCATATAGTAGGCAATGACAGCAGGAATAACGCCGGCAGCGCCATTGGTCGGTGCGGTAACCACCCTGCCCCCCGCTGCGTTTTCTTCATTGACCGCCAGGGCAAACAGACTAACCCAGTCAATCGCCAATAGTGGATCTGCAGCATCACTGCCCGCATTGATCAGCTCCTTATAGAGACCAGCCGCGCGGCGTTTTACATCAAGACCGCCAGGCAATATCCCCTCGGTTCGACAGCCGCGCTCAATGCAGCTGTTCATGACCTGCCACAGTTCTCTCAAACCTTGTTCAACCTTGTCACTGTCACCGTGCAAAGCGATTTCATTCTTCATCATTAACTGGGCGACAGATAAACTATGAGCACTGCATTTACTCAACAATTCTTCTGCAGATTCAAAAGGATACGGAATACTTTTAGCACCCAGTACCTGAACATTGTCTGCCGTCTGTATTTCGGTGGCTGAAACGATGAAACCACCTCCCACGGAAAACCAGGTTTGGTCCGCCAACGTGACGCCCTGCTGATTAAATGCCAGTAATCTGAGACCATTCGGATGTTCGGGTAGCGGCGTGTTATTGAAAATAATATCGGAGGATTTATCGAAGGAAATCTGAGCCTGATTAGGTAGGCACAATACTCCATCATTACAGACAGCAAGATAACGATCGTTAGCAGTTTCAGGATCAACAGACTCTGGCATTTCTCCCATAAGCCCGAGCACAACAGCCTGATCAGTGGCATGTCCGGTTCCTGTCAGCGCCAAAGCTCCGTAGAGTTCTACCCGGATTCTGGTCACTTCATCCAATGCGATCGTACGAACAAACTGACAGGCGGCCTTCATGGGGCCGACAGTATGGGAGCTGGATGGCCCGATACCAATCTTGAACAAATCAAACACGCTGAGGGTCATAGGTTGTCCTGCATACCAGATATTATGATTGTTGACCGCCATCCCTGGCGGCCTTTGAGACGTTCGATCGATCAGGCAGCTTCAGGTGCTGCGGCCAGCGCCGCCTGCAGCCACTGCCAGAAACGGCTCACGCTCTCAATGTGAACCTTCTCATCCGGTGAATGGGGGAACACGATGGTTGGGCCGATGGATACCATATCCCACGCTGGGTAAGTGGCACCCAAAATACCGCACTCGAGTCCCGCATGAATCACCTTCACTTCCGGTGCTTTGCCGAACAGTGTCTCATGGGTTTCCTTCATGGTTACCAGCATGGCAGAGGATACATCCGGCTGCCAGCCCGGGAACATGCCGACCATGCGGGCTTCTGCGCCAGCCATGCGGAACAGACCGCATATACGATGCCCCATGTTCTCAGTGGCACTGTCAATCAGGCTTCTGGCAAAGCAGGCTGCATGGAGTTTGCCCTCAGCAATCGTAACAATGGCCAGGTTGTTGGAGGTTTCAACGACGCCAGGCACACTGTCGCTCATCCGGTCAACACCATGGGGACATACATCCAGTGTATCCAGCCAGCGCAGTTGATCCTGCTCAGCCATGATGTTGGCCTTAGCTTCTGCTTCTTCAGCCAGCATGACGAGACCTGGCTCAACTGCCTGCAGCTCGTTACCGAAAACAGCGGCCATCTTGTCAAATAGCCCATCAAAGACGTCTGACTGATCAGCGGGAATCGCGACAGTCGCGAAGCACTCCCGGGGAATCGCATTACTGAGATTACCACCTTCGAAGCTGGCAATACGCACACCAAGGGTTTGCATCTGCTTGAGCATGCGAATCATCAGCTTGCTGGCATTACCACGCTGCAAATGAATATCACAGCCGGAATGACCGCCTTTCAAGCCCTTGATGATCAGCTTACGCCATTGCATATCAGCAGCAGCGGTCTCTTCGACGTAAGCGGCATCTGCCAGTACATCAACGCCACCCGCGCAACCGACGTAAACTTCCCCCTCTTCTTCGGTATCCAGGTTAATGAGGATTTTGCCCTGCAAAACACCGGGCTTAAGGGCTTCTGCACCCACCATTGAGCGTTCTTCATCAATGGTGAACAGTGCCTCAATGGGGCCATGAGGAATATCCGTGGCTTGCAAAATCGCCAGTGTAGCGGCAATACCCATACCATTGTCTGCACCCAGTGTGGTGCCAGCAGCAGTGACCCATTCACCATCGACATAAGCCTTGATGGGGTCGCGGCTGAAATCATGGTCTGTATCCGCATTTTTCTGGGGAACCATGTCCAGATGGCTCTGGAGAATGACACCGGTACGGTTTTCCATACCTGCAGTGGCGGGTTTCCTGACGATCAGGTTGCCAACTTCATCAACGTAACTCTCAAGACCCAGACGTTCCGCGAGGGCAACGATATGGTCTCTAACCTGTTCTTCCTGACCGGATGGACGTGGAATCTGGCACAGATCACTAAAACGTTCCCAGATCCTGGTGGGTTCTAACTGTTTGATATCAGACACAATCCATTCCTGTTTTATGACTACGATTATGGCTTGGGACTGTTATATCAATCCGTCGAGACGATTGGCGTAGGTATATTCCCGTATTCGACATGATTAATGTCAGCAAACTTCGATATTTCAGGCGTACTAAATGACCAACAAAGAAGATATATGATTGTATATTATTTATAATTTAAGACCTCAACAGCCATTCCTGTCTTAATATCGCCTTGTCCGTGATGAATCAGGTTCTGCCCGAAGAAAATGCCATTGCCCTGCCGTCGGTATGATGCCAGCATGCGTAGCGGTTCACCGGTTTTGACCCCTTTCTCAGTATCTACTGTTGTCATGACACAACGGCTGCAGGGTTTCGCCACGCTAAATTCAATATGGCCAATACGGATCCTGTCCTACCGGTCTTCTTCATGAGGGTCACACCCGCTCACAACAATGTTGGGGCGGAATCGACGCATTGGCACAGGAGCATCCAGTCGTTCATTCAGTGATTGAAGGGAAGCCTCTGAAATCAGCAGGAAGGAAAACCCATCAGCAAAGGAAACCTGATCACCGGTTGATGCGTATGCCCTATCCACCTGACGAAGAAAAGTATCCGGCATCCAGACCAGTCGACATTCGATGCCTAAGAAATGACTGAACCACTCATCAGCCTCACTACCGGCACCGGTGGCCTGACATTCATCCTTCCAGACCTGCACCAATAACTGTGAAGTGTCATGGATAGACGGTGTCGCTATGGCAAGCGGTTCCATACCCTCTGCGGATATCACAATGCCCGAGTTCTGCTCTTCAACCTCCACCCGAACCAGACGTGGATACTGCCGCTGAGTAATGAACTTCCCGCTTTTGTCTACGACCATCCAGCGACGATCGCCACTGAATCCAAAGGCATCGACAAACCGCTCTACCACCACATTCTGACGGCAGGATTTAATCGGATAAACCGCCAACTCGGATACCGTAATCATGTATTTCCTCAATCACTGGCACTTGTTTTCCCGGTCAAACGCCCTTTCCTGAGCATCAGGTCAACGTAACATTTCCCCGATAAACCGGCTGCGGTATAGTTAGCCGCACTTCCCGCCGCCATCATGCCGCGGCGTATATCAAAAAACAAAAACACATCAATAAAAACAGGGATTCAGGGGACTCAGAATGCTTAAGCGATGGCTGCTCACCGGTGTGGTACTGGCTCTTCTGTTTGGCGTACCGGCTGGCTTAAAGCTGTATGAAAAACACATGACGCAGCAATTCTTCGCGTCCTTTACCCCACCGCCTGTCACGATTTCCGCCGAATCTGTCCGCCTTGAAACCTGGCAACCCCGCCTGACCACTATTGGCAGCCTGACCGCCATACAGGGGGTTGAACTCAAGAGCGAAGTGAAAGGCATCGTCCGTGATGTAATGTTCCAGTCCGGTGAACAGGTGTCTGCAGGACAGCCCCTTCTGCAGCTGGATGACCAGACCGAACAGGCCAACCTGAAAAGTTACAAAGCCCGGCTGAAACTCGCACAACTGACCTACGATCGCGATCGCGCCCTTATTGAGAAACGGGCCATCTCCCAGACCCAGTTTGACCAGAGCGCCGCCACCCTGGACGAAGCCAGCGCCGCAGTCGCCCAGACGGAAGCCATGCTACGAAAGAAAAACATCACGGCTCCCTTCAGCGGCACCATAGGTATTCAACGGGCCGAACCGGGCGATTACCTGAGTGAAGGCGACAAGATTGCCACCCTTCAGGATTTATCCCGCCTTTATATCGATTTCAGTCTGCCAGAACAGGCAGTGCCGAACCTGTTCAAAGGACAAGCCATTCGCTTTCAGGTACCTGCCCATGGTGACCAGTGGTTCACGGGAGCCATTGATGCCATCAACGCCAAGGTCAATAGCGATACCCGATACATTGATGTCCGCGGTGTCGTTAACAACAGCAAAACCCAACTGCTCCCCGGCATGTTTGCGGATATCGAAATCATCCTGTCTGAGCAGGTTCCCGTCGTCACCGTACCAGAAACCGCTGTGACCTATACGCTCTATGGTGATTCCGTCTATGTCATTCAGGGCAAGGAGGACGAGAAAGACGCCGAAACCTTAACCGTCAAACGCACCTTTGTCCGCACCGGTGAGCGCCAGCAGGGCCGTGTAGCAATCACCAAAGGATTGGATGGTTCAGAACAGGTCGTCACGTCTGGACAGTTGAAGCTGGATAACGGCGCCCATGTTGTCATCAACAACAGTGTGCAGCTCTGAGGGTGACCGGGATGTCTATCGCAATGAAACAATCCTTTACCGATATTTTTATCCAGCGCCCGGTGCTTGCCACCGTGGTCAGTCTGTTGATTCTCCTCCTGGGCCTGCAGGCCTTCCAAAAGCTGCCGGTGCGGGAGTATCCGGCCATGGAAGATGCCGTGATCACGGTCACAACCATCTACCCCGGCGCCAGCGCCAAGCTGATGCAGGGGTTTGTTACCACCCCGGTTCAGCAGGCCATGGCAGGCGCCGAGGGCATTGACTACCTGACCTCCAGCAGCAGCCAGAATACATCAACGGTCACCGCCTACCTTCAGCTGGGATACAATGCTGACCGCGCACTTACAGAGATCATGGCCAAGGTCAACGAAGTCAGGAACCAGCTGCCAAGTGAAGCCGAAGACCCGATCATCACCAAGGGTGATAACAAAGGGTCTGCCCTGCTCTATATGAGTTTTTACAGTGATGCCATGAGCAACGAGCAGGTCACGGATTACCTCACCCGCGTGGTGCAACCACGGCTCGCAACCCTGGAAGGGGTAGGCAGCGCAGAGATACTGGGGCAAAAAACCTTTGCCATGCGAGTCTGGCTGGACCCGGTGCGTATGGCGGCGCTCGGCGTCACCGCTGCAGATATTAACCAGGCTATTCTCGACAATAACTTTCAGTCGGCCGCCGGTGAAACCAAAAGCCTCCTGACGGTCACCAGCGTCAATGCTGAGACCGACCTGAGTACCGAAGAAGCCTTCCGACAAATCATTGTCCGGAATGATGGGGATACGCTGGTCAGGATTCAGGATGTGGCCAACATTGAATTGACCGCCGAAAACTTCGACAGTTATGTGGCCTTCAATGGCATCCAGTCCGTCTACATCGGCATCTCGGCCACGCCTTCCGCCAACCCGCTGGATGTGATCGAACGGGTCAGAGAGACACTACCCGGCATACAGGCCCAACTGCCCGACGTGCTCAGTGCCGATATCGTTTATGACGCCACGGAGTTCATCCAGTCATCCATTGATGAAGTGGTCAAAACCCTGCTGGAGGCGACCCTTATTGTTATTGTGGTGGTTTTCCTGTTCCTGGGCTCACTGCGCATTGTTGTGATTCCCGTGGTCGCCATCCCACTGTCCATGGTCGGCGTGCTGTTCCTGATGCACCTGATGGGTTATTCCATCAACCTGCTGACACTGCTTGCCATGGTGCTGGCTATCGGGCTGGTCGTGGATGACGCCATTGTGGTGGTTGAAAACATCCATCGACACATTGAGGAAGGCAAGTCGCCGTTTGATGCGGCACTGGCAGGCGCCCGAGAGATCGCCCTCCCGGTAATTTCCATGACCATCACGCTGGCCGCTGTCTATGCCCCCATCGGCTTTATGACCGGGCTGACCGGCAGTCTGTTCAGGGAATTTGCCTTCACGCTCGCCGGCGCTGTGGTGATCTCCGGCATTATTGCCCTGACACTCTCGCCGATGATGTGTTCGCGGTTATTGCAGCCGGCAGGCAACGACAGTCGCTTTGTCCAGTGGCTCGATCGCCGTTTTGACAAGCTCAAGAACGGCTATCAGGCCGCTATACGCAGGGGATTGTCTTACCGTGGCCCCACCCTGCTCTTTGCCGCTGTCGTTTTCTGCGCGATTCCGGTGATGTTTATGGAAACCCGCAGCGAGCTGGCCCCTAATGAAGATATGGGCATTATCTTTATCATGTCAAAATCGCCCCAGTACGCCAATATTGACTATCTGAATCGATATACCGATACCTACGAAGCCATTTACAGACAATTCCCGGAATACGAAAGCTCATTCCTGGTGAATGGGGATGGTGGACCTAACATGTCGTTCAGCGGCATGTTGCTGAAGCCCTGGCATGAACGGGAACGTAGTCAGTTCGCGATACAAAAGGAATTGCAGAACGAACATCTCAGCCAGGTAGCTGGCCTGGAGGTCTTCTCCTTCAACATGCCATCCCTGCCCGGCGCCGGAGGTGGTTTACCGGTTCAACTGGTGGTCAATACCACCAGTGACTACGAAACCCTGTTTCGGGTAACCGAAGAACTGACCAAAGCGGCACAGCAATCCGGACTGTTCATGTTTATCAGCAACGAACTCCGCTTCAACAAACCCGAGACCCAGCTGATGGTTGACCGGAACAAGGCGGCCAGTCTCGGTATCAGCATGCGGGACATCGGCACCACGCTGTCAACGATGCTGGGCAACGGCAACCTGAACCGGTTCAGTATCGAAGGACGCAGTTATAGGGTCATTCCCCAGGCGCCGCGAGAGTTTCGGCTTAACCAGGAATGGCTGGGCCGCTACTACGTCCGGGCAGAATCCGGTGATATGGTGCCATTATCGGCCATCATAACCGTCAGCACGGAAACCCAGCCAAACCGCCTGACACAATTCCAGCAGCTTAACTCGACCAAACTGCAGGGGATGTTGACACCCGGTGTCAGCCTCGGCGAAGCCCTCGCCTTCCTGCAGGAGAAAGCCGCTGACATTAACCCCGAAGGCTTTGGGATTGATTACGAGGGCAGCTCCCGTCAATACATCAACGAGGGTCAGGCCATCATGGTGACCTTCGCCATCTCACTGCTGGTGATTTTCCTGGTGCTGGCGGCGCAGTTTGAAAGCTTCAGGGATCCGCTGGTCGTGATGGTCACTGTGCCCATGTCCATTTGTGGTGCTTTGATCCCGTTAATGCTGGGCAGCCTGTTTGACCTTAACTCCCGCTTAACGATCTGAAGAAGTAAGGCTAAATTGAATGAAGAGAGCGTCCCCTGTGCTCTTCAGGCAAA
>NZ_BAABFL010000399.1:0-13727 GCF_039540975.1 Kistimonas scapharcae | reverse complement strand
GGGTCATTGATTACTCACTGACCACCCCCTGTTTAAGTTGGAAATTTCAGAAGAGGCGACAACTATGCTGGCACAGGGGGAAAATCAAAAAACGATTGATCATAATTAGCTATACAAGACAATATTAAAAAACAAAACAATGCAGCACTAGAAAAATATATCAACATCCGATTATTATTACATGAACAATAATAACCATCTCTAGAAAAGAGATCACAAAAAAATAAAAAAACATATAAAATTGCAAACAAAGATGGTAATAAATATCTACCAGCCGGTAACACATGAAATTGAAACAATATGCAAAATGAAGCAAAAAATGACAAATATAACTTTTCGACAAACAAATCAGATAGATTCATTTTATTCGTACTAAAGTGCGACATAAATAATTTAAGCCACCGGCTTATAATTCAGAAAAGACATTTTTTTCAAAAAATACTTCAAACCAATTTTTAACACAAAAATCAGCTCTTCAGTATTCCTTACCAATTTAAGATAGCGATAAAAATCAATAAGTGAAAATTTTTGGAAATCTCTGCAGTAGACTAGAACATTCAAATACAGTTTAAATATTTTATGACGCTCTGAGGGGATGAAGTGTTTTTTTACAAAAACAGAGTATGCATTCTCTATCTTACCAACACTTGATATTCTTTCATGATCATGACTTATATCAGTTACATATGTAAAGTCAAAAGTATTTAAGGCAACACCATATTTATTTATCAGTCTTATCCAAAAATCATAATCTTGCCATGCAGGCATTTGTATATCAAAAAGACCTACAGCAACAGCCCTTTCCTTTAAAAAAAATGCTTGATTGCCAACATAATTCCTGAAATATAAATCATTCAAACTAACATATTTTTTTCTTTTTATTTTTTTTTCGCCACTCATTCTTTTTAATATATAATTTGAATAAATGAGACTTGGCACTATTCCCTGTTTTTTCTTTTTAAATATATACTCTACAAAGCTCTCTAATCGGTTACTAAGAAAATAATCATCGTCATCGAGGCCTGTCAAATATTCTCCATTAGCATTTCGTATTGCTATACCACAACGTGCGGCCAATCACATGGGCAATGTGTCGTGGTGACTGTTGGTCATTCATTGTTTCTACCCCGCCTTGTTATCACTCAGTCGAACACCGGTGTTACGCGCCTCATGGTGTATTGGCTCCCTGTTATGCCCCCGGCGGTAAATAACCAGGTCGATTTTCTGGTCGCCGATCTTTTGCTTTATCTCCACCAGGGCATTCAGTTTTGCCTCTATCACGGCATCAGGGGACTGCAGGCTGGTTTCCAGGTAAAGGTCAATATCGCCTCCCCGCTGCCCGTCATCCACCCTTGAACCAAACAGCCAGACATCGGTATCTGCACCAAAGTAATGCTGCAGCACCCGGCAAATAATATCAGCGTGTTCGTCGCTTATTCTCATCGTTTCATCAATCCAGCCGTCACCGGGAGCATCAGTACGAAAGGCGCTTCACAGGTATTTCTCCCCGCAAAGACCAGTTTGCAGTAAAACGTTTTATCTGGCTACTGCCCGACGGCCTCACACCGCACTGACCAACCACTGCGACAGGCATCCCCTGTTTCGGGCGTCGACCGCTCTCCTCCATGCGGGCTCAGGTTCGTTCCTGCCAACGGGCCACCCTGAATCATCGCATGCAGCACGTACGATCATACTGACAGTATCCCAATACAAAAAACCCGAAGCCGATGCTGACACCGGGCTTCGGGAATCGGAGGTCGTCGGCTATCAACCCTCCTTAGAGTGGTAACCTTCGTAGTCGTAGTAACCCTGGCTGTAACCGTAGGCATCCTTGCGGGTCGGGTCGATTTTGTTCAGCACCACACCGGTCAACGGTGCCTGCGCCTGCAACAGGCGACCCACTGTATTCTGGATCGCGCCGATCTGTGCACGCCCGGCCTCAATTACATACAGCAGGCCGTCGCACAGGCGGGAGATCATCAGTGCATCACTGACGCTTTGCACCGGCGGGCAGTCGATCACCACGTAATCGTAATCCTGCTTGAGGGATTCGATCAGTTGTGCGAAGGCATTGGTGGCCAGCAGCTCCTGTGGGTTCGGTGGCACCTGACCACAGGGGATGATGTCGATGCCATCACTGTGGTGCAGGCAGTCCACCTTCTCGGCAGTGCCTGCCAGCAGGTTAGCCAGGCCGGCGGAACCACCCTTGATATCAAAACTCTTGCCAACGGTCGGACGACGCAGGTCACAGTCAATCAGCAGGGTTTTACCCAACTGCCCCAGCGACAACGCCAGGTTGGCTGCCGTGGAGGACTTGCCCTCACCCGGCATGGTGGATGTCACCGCGAACAGACGATGATCCTTATCCAGCGCCGTCAGGTTCACGCTGGTACGGATGGTGCGGACCGCCTCACCAAAGCCGTGCTGACTCTTATCGAGGAACAGCTTCTGCACCTTACCCGAGACTTCGCCCTCATTCAGCTTGGGCAACACACCCAGAACCGGCAGGTTAAGCTTGTCTTCCACATCCCGCGTGCTGCGAATGGTGTTATTGAGCATTTCCAGCAGGAAGGCCACACCGCTTGAGAGCATCAGACCCAACAGCGCAGACAGTACAATAATCAGCTTCTTCTTGGGTTTGACCGGCACCTTGGGTGTAAAGGCCTGGTCCACGATACGGGCGTTCGCGGTCTGCAGGTCACTGGTGGCGCTGGTTTCCTGGATACGCTTGAAGAACGCATCGTACAGGTCTTTGTTGGTGCGCACCTCACGCTCCAGCGCCCGCAGGCGGAACTGCTTGCGGTTGATCTGCTGCACCTGTTTCTTCGCAGCGGCCACCGCTTCACTCAGGCTACGCTCGTTGGCCTTGTCGATCTCGTAATCCCGCTGGACGCCTTCCACGATATTGCGGATCTGGTCGCGGATATTTTGCTGGATGCTCTGCAGTTCACTGCGCGCCGAAATCATCTTCGGATGTTTCGGCCCGTAACGGCGGGACATATCCATCACCTGCCGCTGCACCTTCGCCTCTTCCTGCTTCAGGCCCTGGATCAGCGGATGCACCAGCACCGCCTGGAGGGATTCATAATCCTGCGCGGTTTTCAGCGCGCCGGATTTCAGCTGCCGATTGATGTTTTCTGAAATGGCCAGCTTGCGGCGTACTTCCACCAGGGATTCCGTCAGCGCTTTCAGTTCGTTGCTGGAGATGGTCAGCACACCTTCCAGGTCAACCAGGTCTTCCTGCTCGCGGTAATCCTGCAGGGTAACCTCTGCCTCGCGCAGTTTTTCAGACAACTCAGTCAACCGTCCCTGCATCCAGCCGGTGGCGCTCAGCGTCAGGGAGAGCTTCGCTTCCATGTAGGATTCGATGTACGCATTGGCAATGGCGTTGGCAATCCGCGCCGCCATTTTCGGATTTTCCGAGGTCACATGGATGCGAACAATCTGGGTCTTCTTGACAGGCTCAATGCGGACATGCTCATCCAGCACATTGATGGTATCGCGCAGGATGCGCTCCTGCTCATCCTCATCGGACGGCTGCTCCAGCCCGAACCAGCCCCGCCAGTTCAACAGACCGGCATACCAGGGCTTTTCACGCACTGCCGGGTTAAACTCAGGATCATTGGTCAGGTTCAGTTTATTGACGACTTTCTCCAGCACACTGCGGGATTTCAGTACTTCAAACTGGGTGTTCAGGTAGCTGTCACCACCACCATCGATGCCGTACATCTCCTCAATGGAGACCACCTTGGCCTGCTCCTGCTCAATCTGCAGGACAGCAGTCGCCTGGTAAATGGGCGTCATGGTAAAGACGACCAATGTCGCCAAAAGGGTTACGGCAAAGGTAAAGCCGGCAATCGCCCAGCGATAGCTCAGCAAGACGTGAACAATCTCCCGAAGGGAAATCACGTCATCGCCCTGCAGCATTTTCGGCAGGGCGGTGTGTTTGGGTTCACTGCTCATAGATTCGGTTCAGAGGGTTAGAGGCCCAGGCTCCCCGAGCCATCTGGCGCCGGATTCCTGCATGGGTTCGCGGTTAATCGTTAGAAGAAGCTTTCCTTCACGTTGATGATGTCACCAGGCAGAACGGATTCATCGAGCTTCATGGTGCGCTCAGTCAGCTTACCCTTCTCTTCCCGGTTGACGATGATGTCCTTGCGCGAGGCACGCTGGGTAAAGCCACCGGCCAGTGCCACGGCCTTCTCCAGGGTCAGGCCCGGCTCAAAGGAAAAGCCGCCCGGGTCTTTCACTTCACCACTGACGAAGAACTTGCGGTACTCGGTAATAGAGGCGCTCACCTTGGGGTCAACGAAGTAATCCCCTTTGAGCTTTTGAGTCAGGAAATTTTGCAGCTGGCCTACGGTCATGCCCTTGACACGTATCTCTCCCAGGAATGGATAAGAGATGGTACCGGCATCGCTCAGACGCGTTTCCACCTTCATATCCTCTTCACCAAAAATGGTGATACTGACCATGTCACCGGAGTTCAGGCCATAGCGGGAAAAGCTCATCTCTTCTGCACGGACGCCGGTGACAACCACCAACAGGCCCAGGCAGAGCATCGCAAGCATCCGCTGCATAGGGTGTTTTGCCGAAACCGGCTTGCGTGTACTGAATACAGACATGCGTAGAAACCTCAATTCTCTCACGCCACAAACAGCACAGGCCGGGGAGTTCCCGGCCTGCCTTGTCGTCAGCGCTTATGCGTGGCTTAGATCGCCAGTTCTGCAGACAGCGTGTAGACGTTACGACGGTAGCTGTCGTCGGTTGCGCCTGTACCGATGTTGCTTTCGTCACGGTCAGTGTTCTGGTAACCCAGGGACAGGGTCACGAAACGACGCACTTTCCAGTCAACAGACATGCCGAAAGTATTGATCTTACGGTCCTTGTTGTTGGTGGCCAGGGCGGACTGCACTTCTTCATCGGTGTAGCTGTAGGATACATTGGTGCCGATACGGGAGGTCCAGTCATGGCTCCACGCCAGGGTAGTGGTGGTACCCTTGGTGAAGGTGTCGTCCTGCGGGTTATCGTATTCCAGGCCGTAGTCACGAACGGTGCTCAGCTGGATCACGGAGTGGTCAACCGGCATGTAGCTTACGCCCACTTCCCAACCGGTGTAACCTTCTTTGTCGATCTTCTGGTTGTTGGTGTCACGCAGGTCGGTTTCGCGGTAACGGCGACCGATCTTGGCGTAACCAGTGGTCTTGGCGGTCGCATCCCAGTTCAGACCCACCAGGTAACTGGTGATGTCGTAACCAGGGTTCTTGCCAGCGTTGTTGCCGCTGGTGAACTTGCGGTCGTAGCTCAGGTCACGCTGCTTGACTTCGAACAGGGCGTTGGTCTTCGGCATCAGGCGATAGTAGAAGGTTGCACCGTATTCCTTGGTTTCACGGTTCAGGCCTTCGCGGATGCCGCGGGTCTTTTCGTAGTCCTGCTTGTTGATGCTGCCGAACAGGTCAACACGGGCCATGGCTTCCATGGAACCGAAACCGTAAACAAAACCGGCCTTCTTGCGGACAAACTCAGGGGCGTTCTTGTCGTTAACGCCATCAACAGTGGAGCCAGCGTCGTGGTAGACACCGTAATCCCAGTCTACGTCCAGGCGGTTGCGGCTGTTGAATTCCTGGTGGATGTCACCCAGGATGCCGTAATCGGTGTAGTTGGCTGAGCTCTCGCTATTGAAGTTCATGTCCTTGGCAGCCAGGGTGACCGCGTAGGTGCTCAGGCCGGTCTGGGCCTTGAACTCAACGGAAGGGTCAATGCTGTAGAAAGAAGAACCTTTTTTCTTCAGTGCACCGGAACCTTCACGGAAGACGTTGTCGTCGTAACCGATGTCAGTTTTCAGCTGCGGGGTGATATCAATGCCATTCCAGCGAATATGGCCAGGCTGAGTTTGCTTATCCCTTTCATTAATTTACTACGCCTTGAACTACTAAGTGCTTATTAATAGAGTGCTTGGTTTTCTCGTTAAATAACACAGCCATTTAACGAACGACAATAGTCGTTTGTACTTACGTCACCCTAAGGAAAGTGCGTTGTATTATATAGATACGGTCAATATAATTTCCAGCCGGTTACTGTACATTTTTAATGAAATAATTTAGCGGCTTTCTTCGCTATCAATTCATCAAAGAATGATGTAGAGACCATCAGGAGCAGCCAGGAATTCACGCCTTTTTCCACGCAGGCGGATCTTGCGACCGACCTGACCACAATGTCCCCTGCTGACGCCCTGGCGAAAGCCACACAGGACCAGTCCGTTTCCATTGAGGCCCTGATTGCCGATGCAGCCGCCAAGCTGCAGGACAACCCGGCCCTGCTGTCTGCCCTGGTGGGAGAAGCGGTTAAGGCTTACCCCGACCAGGCTGGCGACATCGTTAAAGTTGCCGTGAGCCAGGCGCCTGCACACCAGGCAGCCATCACCAACGCGGCTGTCGCCCAGCTGCAGGACAACCCTGAAGCCCAGGCAGCGGTCAACAAGGCCGCTGACGAAGCCGCGCAGCAGGTTGCCGCCGGCGAAACCAAGACTGGCACTGAGACCGAAGCTCAGCAGCAGGAAACTGCCGCGCCGACTCCGCCTCCACCACCCGCTCCGCAGCCGCCCGCTCCGGACAAGCCGCCGGTGGTTAGCCCGAATTAATTATTCGTCGGCAATTACTGCTAATAAAACTCCTGTACTTTGGTACGGGAGTTTTTTTTGTCTTTTTTCTGCGCTTTTAATTATTTTTTCCTGATTCATCCAATAACAAGGGTATGTAAAAAAATCGATCCTGTTATTCACACGAATTTATTTCCTGACGCCAGATACCGTACAATCTCTCCATTTACCCGGTCACGCCGGTGGCCTGACAAGAACGACCTGACCCGGATCATCATGACTCAAGCAGCCAACGCCAGCGACAACAAGCAAACCCCCATTATTCACGCATAAATTTATGGCTATCCGCAAAGCCCTGTTGTGCCAGCGTTCTAGCGGGCTTTGCAAATAGCACATAAAGACAACTCCCTATATTGCCCTATACCACCCTCTACAAAATGCCCCAATTTTGCCCCAAGGGGCATATGTGCAAGCTTTGCTTATAGCGATCCTGCTCTAATATTTGAATTGGTACGCATATGCGGCCATACTTGCCCCGTCATCGCCTGACTGTGCTGATTACACAACATGGCGGGGCAAGCCCGATCAGACGACGGCATTTAGAGCCGGGTGTCCTGATCTATACAAGACCGTTCGCGGGAAGGTTCAGGGGAGTGCCATGTGCTCTAATCAGCACCCGGCACCACCCCCAGGCATTACGTCGGGTAGTAGGCCGTCGAGTTTATCAATGACTGTCGCCAGCATGCCCGCCGCAGCTTGAAGTTTTGCCACTGCCGCCAGATCGTCAGCAGAACCAAAGCATTCATACCTTGCCCCGTGGTCGGTGATTGCAGAATCGGCCAGGGCTTTTAGTTGCTGGAGAATAGATATCGGATGTTTCATTTGCTCGCCTCATGTAAGCGCATGTAAAGAGGCGGCAAAGATACGCCTGCAAAAAAAACGGCAATTGACTTAGATCAAATAATAAAAATCATATAACTTACAGTTATTCCGAAATTGCCGCAGATCATTTACAGGAAACCGTTATAGTGATACGGCGGATTTTTGCGCTCAATTTAACTATTGCAATGAGTCGAGCGGGAGTTAGCGAAAAGAGGCTAGCAAAAGAGCTTGGCATTTCTCAGCCTGCCGTTTCAAAATGGCTTAACGCAAAATCGTTGCCGCGCGTCGGCACCTTTTACCAAATCTGCAAGATTCTGAATTCATCGCCCAATGAATTGTTGGGATGGCATGAATCTGATTAGTTTTAATTAAGCGGGTGCTCAATTAAATAATCAGAAATTGATATAATAAAACCACTCACCACGGAGAGAAACAATAATGAAAATCCAAGCCGCTATTGTCGCTGTGATTGCTGCTGCATCTTTGAATGTTTCAGCGCTTGAGATTGGCCGGGGCATGAATGTTAGTCCGATGCACGACATGATAGAGATATTCGTTTCTGCGGAAAGGGAGAAATACGGGGACGTTAAAGCGGAGTGCACATTATTTGATAAATACGGCGATCCGATTGATACGGTAAAAACTAATTTTACACAAAACCGGATGCCGCTTTATTTCAATGGCCAATATTGGCGAGTAGAATCGGTTTCCTGCAAGCTGGCGCGCCAAGCGGCGCTATAACCTACAGGTTGTGACGCTGCCCAAGGCGTGAAACTCGTCTATGTCGTATCCACCATAGCCGTCTTGACTCTCGCCAAGGGTGCGAAGATAGAAGGCCCGGTCAATTAACCCGATCGACAGATACCTGTCTAGCCGGGGGCTTGCCGGACCTCCTTCAAACCGGCTTACAATAGTCCACGCCAGCATTCTGGATACAATAACGAAATCATCCCCCGTCACGGTCTTTAAAGATTTAGCGTTATCTATATTCAGGCAATTCCATTTCCCGCCGCTACTAACCTGCCCCGTTTTTCCTGAATCAGTCATGTCATATGACCCGGTAATCTTTAGGTATTTATTGCCAGAATCAAATGCAAGCCCCCCCGCCTTCGTATAAATTCTCATCCCAAAAGATTCAGAGCTTTTACCGTACTGTCCAGCAAAAACCAAAACATCGGCACTGCTAGGCGAATATATTTTTATATTAATTCCCGTATACTTCTCGCCTGACCTTGTATAGCTCGTTATGCGAGCGCACCCCTGTCTTATTGCAACAATCGGCACCCTGTCAGTATTAACTTTTATTAGGTGGTCACCAGTGCCAAGTGTTAATTCAGAGTGCAACACATGATTGGTGAATTCAGAATCTATCTGTATTAATCCGTTATCATTTGCAACCCTGACGCCATAA
This sequence comes from Kistimonas scapharcae, assembly GCF_039540975.1. Lineage (NCBI taxonomy): Bacteria > Pseudomonadati > Pseudomonadota > Gammaproteobacteria > Oceanospirillales > Endozoicomonadaceae > Kistimonas > Kistimonas scapharcae. The sequence continues at coordinate 4,836 of NZ_BAABFL010000399.1, read as the reverse complement.
TTAACCATACGCATACACCGTAAAAACAGCCGTTACAGTTGACCCCTGATGGAATGGCCGCGCTCGCCAATAAATGGATCGCGAATCTGATTCTATGTAGGCTCCGATCATTACCATTGGTGTTCCAGAGTGACCAATAACCGACACTGTAACGCCCGCATGATTAAGGCTTGCAAGCGACTCTATGGCAATTCTCCCCTCGTCCCATCCAGAGGTCGCATGCAGGCTGAGTGTTTTTGTGACCTCATATATCTGCCTGGTAATACTGTCCTTTGAGTCAAGCGTTACACGTCCTTGTGCATCATAAAGGCGTAACCCTGTCGCCATTACATCAACTCTCCTATCTCCGCTCTGAGCTGGTCATTGGCGTCATACACGCGCATATAGCTATTGGTGTACTCTGTACGCCCGCCAGTTTCTGCGCTCCGCAGCTTTAGCTCGCCAGAGAACACCAGCTCGTCAGTGGTTTTGTCGTAGTAGAGCTTGCCATTAGCTGCCGTCTTCTCACCCTGCCCCATCCATACCGGGAAATCTCCAGCGCTGGATATCTCGACACGCTGACCGGTTGCGGCGTCGGTCTTGAGCGTGCCGCCCGTAACCGTGCCCATATTTGCGCTCACGGCTGACAGCTCTGTTACGCTGATTTTCTCCGCAGTAACTGCTTTCGCTGCGATCTTTTCAGCAATCACCGAATTCGCCTTGAGCTTAGGTGTGCTGATTGCATCGTCAGATATCTGCGTCTCTTTGATCGGGAAAATCTCGTCAAAGTCGATGCTGGATGATTCTGCGGCAAACTCGCCGGAGTAGTTCAGGTTGCTGGCTCCCCAGCTATCCACCCAGGCTAACCGAAAATACCACTTTCCGGACTGGTTGATATACGCCGTACTGCTCTGCACGGACGCCAGCAGATTGCCGGCCGACGGAGTAAAGCCGGCTGTCTGGCTGCCATATACCCGCAACTCCCTGGTATCAGGCTCACCATTCACCGCACAGCGAACCGCGAACGAATCAACGAACGGGTCAATTACCACGTTATTCGGCACAGCAGGAACAGGGTTTGACGCTGACAGCTCGCCCCACTCGCCCGCCATGTTGCTGGCATTCTCTGCACGAATACGGATAGTCAGCGAGCGGCCGGCAGTGTCCTGCTGCGCATCAAGGTAGCTGTATTCGTAGCTGGTAAATGTGTGGTCCAGAGCAACAGACCGCACCACCTTGCCGGAGTACAGCACGTTAACCAGATACCGAGCTGCGGCCGGCTCACTCACCCATTTAATTTTGAGAGAGTCGCCCGTAAACGGCTCAGCCAGTACCGGCACAACCTTCCCCGGCGTTGCGAACTCGCCGCCTGCGTTGACATCAATCGTGGTCCACTCACCACGAAGCGCGCCAATGCCGGCAACGCGGCAAGTGATCATGCCAGGGTCGCACGTAAAGCTGTGCCGTGTTACGTAGCTGCTGCCTTCCCCTGCTGGCTGCCATGTCTGACGCCCGTCATGGCTGTACTCGATCAGATACCGCTCAGAGTTTGGCGCCTGCTTCCAGCTCAGGTTGATGACCGGCTCTTGCTTTGTACCACCCTGCGTAACTCGCAAATCCTCAACTTTTCCCGGCGCTGGAGTTGGCAAGCCCCAGTCAGGACGCGGCGGCGGAGCTTCGCCAGAGTCGGCACGGTGTACCGTGTCAGACTCAATAAAGCCGCTAATGGTCACGGTTTCGTCATCGGCAGGCTGTACGCTGGTGATTTTGACGCGCTTCGACCAGTTGGAGCCTTGCCCGATCATGTAATGACTCGGCTCGTCGGTGTAGGTATTGGCAATGATTGCCGGAACATCACCAATAACCCGCACCTTGTTAGCGCTGATCTGCTCAACTTGAACCGGAGCCGATGCCAGCCCGTACCGGTCACGGATAGAGATATACCAGCTATCACCGGTCAGGCTCACATCATTACCCAGGATAAGCACGTTGCCGTCAGCAGCCATGACATAGCCGGAAAACATCTTTCCGCCGCCTAACAGGTCATGGTTTACCAGAACCACGGAGCCATACAACGGGATATAGCCCTCGATGCCGGTTTTAAACGACACCATGACGCGCCGTTCACGGTTTGAGGCAGCAAGGTACATGCCCTCGCGCCATGCCTGAGCGTGATCTGTGCAGCCAAACAGGCTTATTTCTTCGGGGTTTTCGCCAGTCTCGCCGGGCAGCTCGCACAATACGGTCTGCTCGTTGTAGTTCTTATCCTTGCTCCAGTACGTGACTTTTACAGAGTCGCTGGTGCGCTCTGACGGCATCACATAGTCAATAGACAGGTCGGACATATTCGCCATGGTGAACACGCCAGAGTGCGCGGTTTCAAGCTGGTCGCGCACCATCCTGATCAGATTACCCTGACGAACAGGCATAGCTCGGCCAACCTGAGCCACTTTGGTCAGGGCTTCCCAGCAGTTAGAGGCTGTATCAAAAACGCCATTGAACTCGTCGCCGCGCCCCTTGTAGACCGTATCCAGATAAGCTAGCTCGTCAAGCGCCAGACTGCTGTCGGCAAGGTCTGCGCCGTATCGGCTGCGGAGAATGTCAGCAAACACCCAAGCCGGGGAGTTGTTAACTACGGGGTGCGTCCAGCCTGCGGCACTGCTCCACTTCGGCAAGAGGCGCTGAACGACCATGTTAACCTGACGGCTTGACTGGTCGGACAGGTTTGCAGACGCCCTGACGCGCATAGCCATCAGGGTTATGTCGCCGTAATTGCTATCGTCGGCCATGTAGCCGCGCACCTGTCCGAGCTGACAGTTTCTGACTTCCGTGTTGCTGGCCTCGCCGGTAGTGCGCTGCACTGTCACCTGATAGCGGCCGGCAGGCACGTCAGTCGCCAGAGTGCGGCGCACTGCGGTACGGGTGCGGTCTGAGATTGTGCCGTCGAATATGGTGATTGTTGCGCCGGACACCTCGCCCGCATCATTGATCGGGTCAGCAGTCACGCGCAGAGCCACACCTACGCTGTATTCGTCGCCCTCGTCATTGACACCCATCAGGCCACCAGGGAATACCACATCTACGCCGATGCGGGTCAGCTCTGTGCCGATTTCGTTGACAACATACGGGCCATGGGTGACAGGTTCGTTCATATCCTGCCCGCCAGCTTCAGGAGCCACGACAACGGCAGTGTGAAACAGGGTTACTTTCTGCCCTGGTCGCACAATCTCGTGACTGACTTCTGAGAAATTCGCTACAGGCGTATCAGACAATTTAATGTCACTAACGGCGCATTCGCCCTGAGTCAGCGCAAAAAGCTGATAAAGGTATTGCTCGTTATTGTCATATTCGACATATGGCTGAGCTGCAAACGGCGGGAATACGCGCATTTTGCCGTATACGACGGGGATAGGGTCGCCTAACCGCGCCTGATTGCCCTGCGCGCCGAGAGAGTATGTAGAGCTGCCTGTCAGAGCTGCGGAGCTGTTCGGCATAGACGGAGTGCCGACGGCCAGAGACATCAGCGACATACCGACAGATGCGCCGATCATCATGCCTGTGGTTGTGCTGACGCCCATCATGCCCGCAGCGGCGCCGCCTGTATAAATGGACGCAATCACGACCGCCACAAAAACCAGCGGATTAGAGCCGCCGTCGCCGCCACCCTGCGGAATTACAGAGAAAAACACGTCATCGTTAATAACGTGCTCGGCATACTCTGAGCGCATCAACTGACGCCCCTGATAGATGCAGACCGTAGGGGCTTTATTCAGGCGTGACAGGCCGCCGTTAGCGTCGAGCCATTCCTGTATAGTCATTCTCCCCAAGACGGGCTGAGACTGGCATTCCTGCGGCTTGTAGGGGTTATCAATCCAGTGGACAGCGTGGTTCTGATTCATGATAGCGACTTGTGCCGAAAGTATTGGGGATTTATCCAGCCGGATAGCTTGGCGTCCATGGGGGTTTGCAGGACGCACCCTGCCCGCTTGTAGGTGTGCAGAATGCGCCCGCCGCCATAGGCTAGATAAACGGCTACGTGTGTAGGGTGCTGGCGATTTGAGAAGAACGTCAGACAGTGGTTTTCAGGCTGGTCGATGGGCACCCAGTCGTTTAGAACGGGGTGCTCTGTCATTGTCCGGATTACTTCTTTCAGGTTGTCGGCATTAACGACAATCTGCGGCAGCTCAATACCAAGCCGCTCCCGGTAAACCTGCCGAACCAGCCACCAACAATCCTGCTCGCCATTGACCCATGGCAGGCCGATGTATTTGTTTACCCAGTCCATCATGAAGGCAGCCCGGGGAATCGGTCAGCGGTGAACTTCTCACGGGGGAATTTCAGGTTGGCCGGGTTAATGAAGCCTGCCGTAATGTTGACGGAAGTCATGGAGCCGGACGCATTACGAACCGCCATGGTCATCGGGTCAGAAATCAGGGTTACAGATTCGTCGTCAGCGTCGTACAGGTAGACACGAAACGTTAATTTCGTTTCCTGCCCTGATCGGCTGGCGGCTTCCAGATAGGGCGACAATTTGCCGGTGATATTGTCCACCTTGAGCGTGATTGTCGGGTCAGGCTCCTTGTCTACCGGCTGGCGCTTTAACTCAAAGCCGAGCGCAATAAACGTGACAGTAGAGCCATCCTCTAACTGCGCGGTCAGGTCTTGGTTGTCTCGGACAGCGTACAGAGGCTCAGTAAATGCGGGGTGATTCAGCTCAATAGTGCATAGCTGAACCGTGCGGCTCGTGCAGGCCGCATAGGCTTCTTTTTCGGCTGGGGTCATAACTTACAACCCAAGCAGAGATTTCTGTTCTCTACCCCAGCGTACGCACTCGTTTCGATAATTTATATAGGCATC
>NZ_BAABFL010000398.1:0-13647 GCF_039540975.1 Kistimonas scapharcae | reverse complement strand
CGTTTTGTGCAAAAACTGTACTCTGTTGCCAAAAGTACGGCCAGCTTGCTCACATTCCCAAGGTTAAGCGGGATTTAAGGCCCGCGGAACCATGAATGACAGTGTTTTCCCGGATGTGGTATAAGCTTCGGCCATCATCACCGATTCCCTTTTCACTCAAACAACAAGGTGCACCTGCCATGGAAATATGGTCCGCCGCCATTCTTCTGTTTCTTATCATGGATCCGCTGGGCAATATGCCCGTCTTTCTTTCGATCCTGAAAGCCGTCCCCCGGGAGCGCCGTAACAAGATACTGATTCGCGAGCTGCTCATCGCGCTGACAATCATGCTGCTGTTCCTGTATACCGGCCAGACTTTCCTGGCCATCATGAACCTCAAGCAGGAAGCGGTCAGCATCGCTGGCTCGATTATCCTGTTTATCATTGCCATCCGGATGATTTTTCCCTCCAGGGGACGCAGCATCATGGGTGATACACCGGACGGCGAACCCATGATTGTTCCCCTGGCTACACCGCTGATCGCCGGCCCCTCCCTGCTGGCCGCCATCATGTTACTGGCCAACCAGGATCCTGGTCGTCTGTTTGACTGGACACTGGCCGTTATCAGTGCCTGGTTTGTCTCCGCCTGTATCCTGATGTGTTCCGGAAAACTCTATGATTTGCTGAAAGAGCGTGGCTTGTTTGCGCTGGAGCGGCTAATGGGGATGATCCTGGTCATGCTGTCTGTGCAAATGTTCCTGGATGGCGTGATTCACTACGTTAAGAGCGTGTAATTTTTCTCAATTTCGGTGGTACCTTGATTTAAGGTACCACCGAGCAGAATCTTGTTTTTTTACTAACAATATTAATACGTTAGCTCTATCGACTGAGCAACCACTCCACCATCCACCCTGACAATGGCATCCCAGAAATCCGGTGGTCCAAATGTGCCACGCGCATTATTGGTAAAACCATAACCCTCCACCGGAATACCGATCAGGTTGGTATCCAACACACCATTGTCATTTTCATCATGGAAGAGCGAAACCGCATAACTTCCCGGCGCATCAACACTGAAACGCAAGCGGGTTTTGCCTGCCACCGCTTTGACTTTGGCGTACATCAGCGCGTCTCCTTCATTAGGAAACGTTTCTTCACAATCATGCAATGCGGCTAACAGGTAGCCATCGCTGCTACGAACATTCGCTACTGTCAGAATAATTTCACCTGCCAGCAAACAAGATGACCCAAATAAAAGCGCAGCACACAGGATAAGACGGGAACACGACAACATTTTCACTGTCCCAAGTGATAAGGAAACAAAAAGACAGCCTGGAATACAGCTGCTACCAACAGAGTCTATATATAGACCAGTAATTCACAGGCAGCCGGTGACAATCTTTCCGTTTCATATGGCGTGACATATCGACATGAATAAACAAAAACAAAAGATCCTGTTTCTGCTGCGGTTGTTTATGATCGTACTGCTGATCGTCTCCGTCCCCTGGTATGGAAGCCTGTCGTTTCATCAGACACAGTTATTAGGCATGCCCGCATGGGTTACCCGGGCACTCTTATGTTATGGCTTGATTGTCATCATTAATCTGTTGGTATGGGTACTGCTTTCGCGCTGGAGCCGGGAGATGAACCACCGATGACGCTTGCAGAAATCGGTCTGGGCGGATTGCTGCTTTACTTGCTGATCCTGATTCCTGTCTGTGTAGTGGCCTGGCGTTACCGCAGCAATGCACATAGCAGCCACTATCTTGCCAATCGATCCCTGGGATTTTTTGTCCTGGTGCTGACGCTCTACGCCACCATTCAAAGCAGTAACAGCCTGATGGGAGCGACCAGTGAGACCTGGCGCCGGGGCTTTTTCTGGGTAGTGGCTGTAGGCTATGTTGTGGCGATGTCTGTCGGTTATCACTTCATTGCACCAGCCCTACGCCCTATCGCTTGCAAACAGGGCTTTGTGACGCCCGGAGACTGGCTGAGGCACCGTTTCCAGAATGATCCTGTGGAGCCAATGCTGCGGCGAGGAATCACCCTTATCATGACAATTGTTTTGGGCAACATGTTGTTTGCCCAGCTGAAAGCCATTGGTGAAATCACCGAGGTGATCACCGGCGGTATGGTTTCGTATTCCGTCGGCGTGGTCGTACTGGCACTGGTGATTCTGGTGTATGATCTTGTCGGCGGACTGCGTGCGGTGGCGTGGACGGATGCGATTCAGGGTCTGATCATGATTACAGGTTTAATCCTGCTGTTGGTCTGGATCGTGGAAAAAAATGTCAGCCTTGCAGCCATTACTGAGAGCATCGCTCAAATAAAACCCGAAAGCCTGACGCCACCATCGTCGGAACAACAGCGGTATTGGTTGAGCACCCTGTTACTCGTAGGACTCTCAACGGTTATTTACCCGCAAGCTATTCAGCGTATATTCGCCGCGAAAAGCCATACCACGCTCTATCACTCCATGGCGATATTAGGCGTGTTTGTTTTCATGACGCACCTGATCATTTTCTTTGTCGGTCTGGCTGCCATTCCACTCTTCAGGGAAGGCTACCAGAGTGATCAGATGCTGCCCGTCATTCTGAAACACTGGGCCGATGATGGTTCTGCCACTCATACCCTGGGTGCCATGATGATTCTGTTGGCAATTCTGGCCGCCATTATGTCGACCGCAGACTCCGTTCTGCTCAGCCTGGTTTCCCTGCTGAGCAGGGATTTGGCCAAAGAAACCGTTCAGAACCCAAACATGCAACTCGATCGCTGGCTGTCCATTTTCATCATGGGCGCACTGGCGATAGGCGCACTTTATCGTGATGTGACCTTCTGGCGTCTGGTCGAAATCAAACTGGAAATCCTGCTTCAGTGCATGCCGGCATTCATTGTTGCACTGCACTGGCGCAGCGTTTCAGCCAGAGCCATATTCTCAGGGCTGCTGGCTGGGATTGGCGTCTATGCGCTGGCACTGTGCCAGGGTTTCAAACAGTGGCAGGGTATTCACATTGGCGTCATTGCGCTGGGTTGCAACCTGCTCATTATGCTGGCTATCCAGCAATACTCAGCATGGCGAGCCTTTACCCCACAAAGTCCTGTGGACGGTCGGTAAAGATACCCTTTACCCCCCAGCACCACAGTTTTTCTGCCACTTCAGGTTTGTTAACGGTATAGCAGTACAACTCATACCCCTCTGCGATAACCTCCCTGGCACGGGCTTCACGCAGGCGTTTGCAGTCCACATGAATGGTCACGGCTTTGACATCCCTGGCCCGACTCAGCCAGTTACGGGGCAACTTCTCAAACAGATGGCCCAGACGGAATTCAGGCGCCAGGGCATGGCATTGCAACAGTGCCTCATGGCTGAAACTGGACAGAATCAATTTGTCGTTATCCTTCCAGTGTTCGCGTAAGGTGGCAATCACCGGTTCCACCAGGGCTTTCACCGCATGCCGGTGCATCTTGATTTCAAGATTAAGGCCAAGCCCCAATTCCTGTATCAACGTTAGCGCTTCAACCAAGGTTGGAATCCGTTCACCGGCGAAGTCGGGACTGAACCAGCTACCCGCATCAAGTTTCCGGATCGTTTCAAGGTTATTCCTGAGGAGTCTCCCCTTACCATTGGTGCAACGCCGCAGGGACTGGTCATGATGAATCACCAGGTTTCCATCACCGAGCAGGACCACATCAATCTCTACCCATTGGGCGCCTGCCTCATGGGCTTTACGGATACTGGCCAGGGTATTTTCCGGCGCCTGACTGGCATTACCCCGGTGACCGATAATCCTGCTTAATAACATGTTGCTTTCCGTGATTGCTGGCTGTGAATAGGAAAGGGCAGGCTGTGCGTCAGCCAAAATAAACATACTACTGCAGAAAGGCAGAATGAATCTTAATCCGACGCAATACCTGCTCACATTGATCCCATAGAGCAACCATCCTCTTTCTGCCGGCCCTGCAGGTACATTTTCACACCCAGGCCGCCAAACAGGAGATTAAGCCCCAGCGTCACCAAAGAGCGTACGGTTCCGGATTGCTGTACAAGAACATTGTGCCGGATAACATCGACAGCCAATTGGTTCATCAGCATATCCATCAAAAGACACGCCACCAAAACACCCAGAACCAGTACCGATACCAGCTTAATCGTCGTCTGAAGACCATAGTATTTACGGTACATGCCCAACATCGGAAAGGTCAGCAGGCTGGATAACATAAACGCCATCACGCCCCCCGGTGAGACACCGTGCCACCACAAAACGGCGGCCAGCGCGACATTGCCGAGAGAACAGCCAAATGTCAGAACCGCTATCACCACACCCACAATGGCGTTCCACAGCCATACCATCAGGCCCGGTTCAGCAGACTGCCAGAAAAGCGCCTGCCACCAGGCAGACGGCACAACGATACTGACAGTCGAGGCCATCAATAACCCCACCAGAATATCGCGTCGGGTCATATTGAGGTCATCATGAAAATAGCCACAGGCATCCTGCCAACAGGAGGTATTTCCCTTTTGCTTGCTGGCTTGCTCCTGATGAACTTCAGACATGGGTAATCGAAAAAGTAGCGCCAGTAAAAATGCAGCAATCATCAAGGAAATTGCTGTACCGGCAAGTAATCCAAGTAATGTGCTTCCCAGAAAACCGTAGACCGTCACCATCATGGTCACGCCAATGTTGGTACTGGCAATCATGAACACCAGGGTATTGGGCCAGCTGGCGCCTTTGAGTCGCAAGGTATGCCCCATTCCCGCTGTCGCATAGTTACAGATAGAGGAAACCATACCGAACAAGGCTGCAATCAATGCACTGTGGAAGGAGTTATTGCCAATCTGTCGGATAATGGTTTCAGAAGGGACACGACTGCGGATGTAGGAGGACAAGGCAAGTCCGAAAGCAATCGGCCAGAGCATATGCCACAACAACAGCGCATACGCGGTAAAAACATGAATAATCACCATGGGAGCAGTCCCATTACAACGTGTAGAAGATGATTATAGAAGTTAGCGAATCCAGCCTGCTGAAAACGACAACAGGCCGGACGGGCAGGGTGTTACATCAGCACCAGACGAGTGTCAGTGCGGGAGAGCGCCTTGGTCGGCTTGCCTTCACTACCAATGCCACGCAATACCCGGAACCCTTCATCAATAACACCCATCAGGCTGTCCAGGGTTTCCGCCTCCACATAAAACACGGTGTCATTACGACCCAACACATTGAATGCAGTTTTGATTTCAGGGTGACGACCCAGCAGTTTTTCCGCAATGGTGGAACCGCTGATTCTGAGGTCTGCAAATATCCAGGCACCGGTGCCATTGGGACGCGCATGTGTCTCTGAAGACAGCGCATCACCATAATGATCCAGAACCAGCATGGTTTCCGTCCGCTCAATCGGATTGAAGCGATCTTCCAGCAGGGCATGGACGCGTTCACTCATCAACGTCTTGAGCTGGCTGACATCCGTCGTACGACCATAACAGATCAGGTCGGTCGGTCCGATCAGGCAGTGAACAAGATCAATTTCCTCGATTTCCAGCAAGGCTTCACGGATCTTGTGGACATCGTTGTCACCAGCATCCACCAGCACGATAAAGCCGATATTTCGGGCACTTGTCATTTACTGCTCCCCACGCTGTTTCCTGACAGTCTGTTCATCTTACCATTATGGTCGCAAATGCCTTGCGATATTTATGCAGCTACCATGGCGGCGCGAACCTGGCGGATAACCGGTCCGGTTTCAGGACGCACTCCTCGCCAGATGGCAAAGGATTCCGCCGCCTGTTCCACCAGCATGCCCAGTCCATCTACCGCCAGCGCCACTCCCTGAGATTCCGCCCACTGCATAAACGCCGTTTTTTCTGCGCTATACATCATATCGTACACGCGGGAATCCCGGCTGATAACGCCTTCGGGTATCGGCGGTAAATCGCCCTGCAGGCTGGCAGAGGTACCGTTGATCACCAAATCAAATTCACCCAGCAATGTCTCAAAAGAAGACGCTTCAATCGTTCCAAAAGACCGGAAAAGATCTGCCAGTGTTTCGGCTTTTGAAAGGGTTCGGTTGGCGATAACCACACGATCTGGATTCTGTTCAAGCAACGGTTGCAGAACGCCCCGTACAGCACCTCCTGCGCCCAAAATCAGCACTCGCTTGCCTGTGATAGTGATGCCATGGTTTGACGTAATATCGGTCACCATACCAACGCCATCCGTCGTATCACCCCACAAACAACCCTCATCAGACCGCCACAGGGTATTCACGGCACCCGCCAGCTCTGCCCGTTCTGTGCGACGCTCAGCCATCTGCCAGGCTTCCAGCTTGAACGGTACGGTGATATTCAACCCCTTGCCACCATTCTGAAAGAATGATGAAACAACATCCTTGAAACCATCCAGCGGTGCCAGCAAAGCCTCATAGGTCATGGCCTGCACCGTTTGCTCGGCAAAGGCCGCATGAATAGTAGGCGACTTACTGTGCCCGACAGGGTTACCAATGACAGCGTAGCGATCCAGCGGTTGTTCGCTCATCAAGCCCTCTCAATCAAGCCAGTTGCGGGAAACCAGGTAGTTCTCGTAAAGATCTGATTCCGGTGTTTCCGGTTCAGGATGCCAGTCATAACGCCAGTCGACCTGGGGCGGCATCGACATCAATATCGACTCTGTCCGGCCACCGGACTGCAGCCCAAAGATCGTCCCCCGATCATAGACCAGATTGAACTCCACATAACGTCCACGGCGATAGCGCTGGAAGGCTTTTTCACGCTCCCCCCAGTCCATGGTTTTTCGCTTTCTGACAACTGGCAAATAGGCATCAATATAACTGTCACCCACTGATTGCATGAAACCGAAACACTGTTCGAAAGGCCATTCATTCAGGTCATCGAAAAACAAACCGCCAACACCACGGGGTTCATTCCGGTGCTTCAGGAAGAAATACTCGTCACACCACTGCTTATAGCGGGGATAGACTGACTCACCGAAAGGTTCACAGGCCTTATGCGCGACCTGGTGCCAGTGACGGCAATCCTCTTCAAAGCCATAGCAGGGGGTCAAATCATAGCCGCCGCCAAACCACCAGACCGGGTCAACCCCTTCCTTTTCGGCGATCAACAGGCGGACATTGGCATGGGAAACCGGTACATAGGGATTTTCCGGATGAATCACCAGTGAAACCCCCATGGCCTGAAAGCTGCGACCAGCCAGTTCCGGTCGACGGGCACTGGCAGCAGCCGGCAGCTGGTTGCCGTGGACATGGGAGAAGTTCACGCCGCCTTTCTCAAACAGCGCGCCATTCTCAATCACCCGGGCCCGGCCGCCACCGCCATGGTGATGCTCCCAGTTATCTTCCCGGAATGCCGCTTTGCCATCCTCTGTCGCCAACGCGCCACAGATACGGTCCTGAAGGCCCAGCAGGTAGTTTTTTACTGCGACGATATCCGGTTGGTCTGTCATAAGCGAAATTCCGATCAGTGGATCATCCGCCGGAAACAACGCTCATCAGAATGAGCTTCCGGCAACAATATTTTTAACGAAAGACCTGATCCGTCACCAGATCACGAATGCTCGAAGGTGACGACGCATCACCGGTGAAACCATCGGTGATCCAGTCAACTTCCTGGTCAAACGTGGCAACCACCTCTTCCCGTGTCACCATGGGCGGCTCCCCGGCACGGTTGGCTGACGTTGAAACCATCGGCTTGCCAAAGGCATTACACAGATCGACCACCAGCGGATGTTGAGTCATCCTGATGGCTACGCTGTCAAAATCCCCCTTGATCCAGGCAGGAATCCAGTTGCCTTCATCGGGCACCAGCCAGGTCAACGGCTGTGACTGCATGGCCAGCATTTTGGTCGAGAGATCATCGCTCAGGGTTTCCAGCAGCGGGGCAATCTGTTCCGGGCAGGATGCCACAAGAATCAACCCCTTGCTGACAGGCCGCAGCTTGATGGCAAGAATGCGGTTAACCGCCGCCTCGTTCCAGGGATCACACCCCAATCCCCATACCGCTTCGGTCGGATAAGCGATCACGCCTCCCGATTTCAGCACCCGGGTCGTTTCTGTCAGGTTTTGAGTCATTAAGCACCCAGCTTTTTCTGGAGGATGGCATTACGTGCCAGTACATCTTCCGCACTGGCACGGCGATCAGCTTTCAGGCGTTCGGCCAGATCGGCATCACCAAGGGCAATGATCTGGCAGGCCAGGTAAGCGGCGTTCTGGGCGCCCGCCTCGCCAATGGCGACGGTAGCGACCGGTATACCACCCGGCATCTGTGCAGTAGAGAGCAGGGCATCCAGACCATCCAGCGGGCCGGTATCGATGGGTACACCAATCACCGGTTTGATGGTCAGAGAAGCGACAACCCCAGCCAGATGTGCTGCCATACCAGCACAGCAGATGAACGCAGCACAACCACGAAAGTCGGCGTCCTTAACATAACGGTGGGTGGCATCAGGGGTTCGGTGAGCAGAATGCACACGCACTTCACAGTGCACATTGAGCGTTCTCAGGACATCAATGGCCGCCTCAACCTCAGGCAGGTCAGCGTCGGATCCCATGAGAATCGCAACAAAAGGCTTGCTCATTACAGGCACTCTTCTAACAGGGCGTAAAAGCATGATTATTCTTTGCGAGGACGCAAAGTATCGTAACCATCGTTAGGTGTCCAGCGCAGGGCGGTTGGTTATCCGCATGAAACCACCAGGCACACTGACAATTTTTCCTGCAAGCTCCAGGTCCAGCAAAATACCGGCAACCTTCTGGCTGGACAGGCCGGTTCGCAGTACTACATCATCGGTATGACAAGCCTCAAACCCCATGGCATTGAGCACCTGTTTTTCACTGTCTGAGCCTGTTTCCGGTAATTCATCGTGCGTATCAGACGTTACCGGCTGCCAGCAACCCAAAGGTCCGGTTAACTCCTGCAGGATATGTTCAACGCCTTCCACAAGGGTGGCGCCTTCGCGAATCAGACTATGGCAACCGCGGGTACAGGGGTTATTGATAGGCCCAGGAACAGCAAACACTTCACGTCCCTGCTCATTAGCCAGACGTGCCGTAATCAGGGAACCACTTTTAACATCAGCCTCAACGACCAATACCCCATGACTCAAACCACTGATAATACGGTTTCTACGGGGAAAATGGCCAGGTCTTGGCAAAGTCCCCAGCGGAAATTCCGACACCAGTACACCATGGTTGGAAATCACTTCAGCCAGTGACCGGTGTCTCTCCGGATAAACCCGATCCAACCCGGTTGCCACAACAGCGACCGTAGCGCCCTTCCCTGATAGCGCCCCCTTATGTGCTTCACCATCTATACCTATGGCCAGCCCACTGGTTACAGTCAAACCACAAGCCACCAGCGCTTCTGACAACTGAAAAGCATGATGCTTGCCCTGGGGGGTCGGAGAACGGGTACCAACAACGGCAATCTGCGGAGAAAGAAGGTGCTCCGGATTCCCCAGGGCAAACAGTAAGGGGGGCGGGTCAGCAATAGTCGCCAGTGACGAAGGATACCCACTGGAATCTCTGCAGATAATGTGGTGATTGGACCCTGACAGCCATTGCCTGGTAGCTGCCAGACTCTCCTGTACCACTGCTGACTTACCGCTGGAAGCGATATTCATAGCCAGCGATTTCGGCATTATCTCCAGAAGGCCTTTCAGTGACAGGGACAGCACCTTTTCCGGGCTACCAATATGCTCCAGCAAAAACTGAAAACGTTTCAGCCCAAGCCCCGGGAGATGAAACAGCCGCAGCCAGGGCTCCAGCTGGTCCCAGTGTGTATCACATGAAGCGGACATAATGACATCCTGTTTCCCCACCCCTGACAGCGCAGGGATGGCATTATTGTTGGCAATGGGAAATCAGGATAGATCAAGAAAGCGTTCAGGGTGCTTTCAGCAGGTTACCCACACGTAATGGCTGGCTGGCTTTCAGTACAACGCCATAACTGACCTTCTCAAAAGTTCGATAAACCATCAGCAAACCCACGCGTTCCGGGGGTAAGGTAATGACTTCATCAGCAAACCGGTCCCGCACCTCGATATCCTTATAAATGGCCATGACATAACCGGCTTTCAGGTTGTCTCTATTACCCTTATTAATAATCACATTATTGAAGCGCCCAATCTGGTTAACGCCACTGATCACGTGAAGAATTCTGGCACGCATTTCACGATCCTCAGGCGCGCTGGGCATGAAAGAAGAGGCAAGTCCCCGTTCTTCGGATACCAGCAGACGGTCACCACCGCGAATTTCTTCTGAAGCCTGGGTGACTTCCAGCGTCAGCAGATCGCCATGTGCCTGCTTAAGCGTTGCTGAGCCAACGCCCAGCGCCATAATGCCCAGAGCCTCATTGGTCTCATTGTCGACAATCACCTGCTGTTTACGGTAGACACCATAACTGGTGATTTTGTCTTCCAGTATACCCCGGGCATAAATGGTATCCCCACCGGCACTGATGAGATTATCGGACTTGCCACTGACAACATAAGGCGCATTCGTCAACGTTTCTGGCGCACTGACAATCCGGCTATTACTGAGAAACCCGCTGATCGCATCCAGGGGAATGGTGGGGATGGCATCCGCCAAACGTTGCTTGCGGATTTTAGGTACTAACTTGATTGTGCGACCATCACCCGTGGCGGACTGACCGTTACGACTGACGGTCAGATGCGGTTTTCCATCGATATAGACCAGGTTAATGACATCACCGGGATAGATCAGGTGCGGGTTGCTGATCTGGCTGTTCATATCCCAGACCTCGGGCCAACGCCAGGGGCTTTTCAGGAAGCGGCCGGAGATTTCCCAGAGTGTGTCACCGGGCACCACGGTATAGCTCTCGGGCCGATCGTCCCGGAACATCTCATCAGACGTTTCCCCCCAGGCGATCATGGAAAGACTCCACAGCACACATCCCAGTAACAGTTTTTTCATTGTTATGTCTCAGCTCTGCCGGTCAGGCCTCTGCCTGTTTTCCAACAATGATACCAACGTTTTTCGGCACCAGGCCAGCCAACCTGAGCTAGCGTGACAGCCGTCGCAAATCGACTGAATGGTTAGACAAACCAACAGCCGTGTCAGTGACAGTCATTATTAGTTGTATTGAAAATGCTAATTTGTGTCGGTAACGGGGGAAATTTACAATAAACGCTAAACGATGTGCGTTCCGGTGTGGGCAATGCACGCAATGTTATAGAAGAATGGAACGGCATAATTTATGGCTATATTGACGATTCTTGAATACCCCGATGAGCGTCTCCGTGAAGTTGGCGTCCCTGTCGAGACCGTGGATGATGCACTGCGTACCTTCATCGACGATATGTTCGACACCATGTACGAAAGCAAGGGTGTGGGCCTGGCAGCCACCCAGGTCAACGTCCAGAAGCGTATCTTCGTCATGGACCTGTCGGAAGACAAAAGCGACCCCATGGTGTTCATTAATCCGGAAATCACCCCTCTGACGGATGAAGTGACAGAATACGGTGAAGGTTGCCTGTCAGTACCCGGTTTTTATGAAAGCCTGGATCGTCCTGCCAAAGTGCGCGTTAAGGCCCTGGACCGAAACGGTGAACCTTTCGAGGTAGAGTGTGAAGGCCTGATGGCGGTCTGCGTACAGCATGAAACTGACCACCTGGACGGCAAGCTGTTTGTGGATTACCTCTCCAAGCTCAAGCGTGAGCGAATTCGTAAGAAGCTGGAAAAACAGCATCGCTTAATGGAAAAATAAGAAAAATATAGAAACGCTTTTTATTTATATAAAAGACCCTCTGTAAATTTGAGGGTTCTTTTATATATGCTTAATTTACCCTTGGCTCTCTTTTTAGGACTGGATAAAAATCAGTGAATTCTCTAGTAGGCCTATTCGGACTATCATAATAAGTAGCAGCAGGCTTCACTCTCAAAACTGTTCTTTCTTCCTCATTATGCATAACATAATATTTGTATTCATAATCTCTACGCCTCAATCTGCGTCTCTCATCGACAAGCGCAACCTTCGTTTCATAAATATCAACCTCCCTAGTTTCTCCATTAGAAAAATGCATCCGAGCCTTCAAACGTTGAGAGTGCTCAGGAATATTTCCAACATATTTTTTCTCTCTTAGTCTTGCTCGATCTTTTTCCTGTTCCGTGATAGGGATATTAACTTTTGTCTCTACATATTGATTCATTACTTTAACTGACTCAATAACATCTGAGTCTCTGATCGTAGTATAATCCTATATCCCTTCAGCATTAGGAGAAGTCCATACAAAAATAGCACCATGAAAACTACAGTCTCCATTCTTAAACTTATTTATTATCTCTGTTTTTCGGTCAGGATAATAATCTTTCAAATATTTCGCAAAAGTTCCCTCTCTTTCACTTGAAAAATCAAGTACGACAGTATTAGGTTTGACTTTAACTTCACAAACCATTATTGGCCCTTCACCATTATTATTGGCCAAATCACAGTAATAACTGACCTCACGATGCACTTGTGTTAAATAAAGACCTGTTCCATAGGTGATGCGTCCTTGATTCACGGTTTCAAGATCAAAAGGAGCATTTAAATCCAGTAGATTCACTTTCTTTCTATTAGCTTCGTGGGGACCTCCTCCGCGATAAAAAAGTCTGTTACCTTCGGGTATAACAGCCCCACCAGCGTGATTGAGAATAAACTCTCTTGCAATCTGTTCCGTTTCAAAATCGTAATTCTCAAATATCTCCTTGATCTCTTCTATAGACAGATCATATTCATTAGGATCATATAATTTATACACTTTTCCCTTTGTTACTTCAGCACGAACAGCCATTCTACTTGCCAAGAATATATTGGCCTGATTTCCATCTTTATTAAATAACTCTTGATATATCATTCCATGAATAGCTAAACACTCTTTATCTATTACTCTGCCAATCACATCAACAACCTCATCATCAAGATGGCTAAACATATATCTCAATGGATTAATGGCAACATTTGAACGTATTGACAGAAGTGAAGTATCAGCAGCCTGTGAATCTCCCGTACACATTGCGTTTGGAATGCTATTATTGTGGTCATCAACTCTCCAGGAAAAATCCTCACTAACTGGCAAGGAATCAATAGGTGTATCATCATCTAAAGTGTTAACTTTTTCACGTAGCCCAGCAGCGTAAAAACCTAATGGGATGAAAGCATTATTCAAGCTCTCTCCTCGCTTTACAGCCTCAAGCTTTTCGCCATCCAGTAGTCCTCTCAAAATAGCCTTATAACATAAGTCATCAGGAAAACCTGATGTCACTCTCTGACAAGCCAGATAAAGAACCACAGCATTCATAAAGTGCTCATTATGCAATAGATCAAGATTATTATTTGTTAAAACTTCCAATCTTTTCCTATCAGGGATTCTTATATAATAATGGCCAAGTTTCTGCTCAAAGTTTTCAAGATTTAATTGCCTATTACCAGTATTTCCGATTACGTGTTCTGTTCTCACTTGTCGTGTCAATCTTCGATTATCAACACCTACATCTTGATTGATTCTTGGCTGCTGAACTCTCCGTCTAGCAGGTTCAGGAACAACATCTCTATCGTTTATAGTTCGCCTTGGTATTCTAGGAGCTGTTGACGTTTCACATTGGTAACCAGACAAAAGCACAAGCCAGAGCTACGACACTGACAAAGTTTCGCTTTAG
>NZ_BAABFL010000397.1:0-13415 GCF_039540975.1 Kistimonas scapharcae | reverse complement strand
TCTTTTCCGACATGCTCACACACCTTAATAGGGTTTCAAGATTACCCTTGTTTGTGTGTCCGGAAAACTATAACCACTTCAAGTTCCAGCATTTATTATTCTCCGTTATAGGCTGCAGGCAGGTGTTTGTTTTCCATGAATCGTTAATGATTCTGCCTGATTTGTTGGTGCTGTGTTAGTTCAGTTTTTGTGAAAACCCCATAAGTCGCAACCGGCATGAGAGGACTGTCACCGAAAGTCCATTGATTAAAGATGCGATCTGTCAGGCCGACGATACTGGCATATCTTTTAAGCCGGAGAATGTGACATGGATTTTGAATACTTTGCTAATGCTGCAGCCATGCTGTTTTCATCTATCGCCATGGTGGTGCTGCTGAAAGTAGCTACCCAGTTTGGGGGGGTGATTGGTAAGACCCTCAAATTCATCACTGCCGGTATTTTTATGTCCGTCTTCTGCCATGCGGGATTTGAGCTTTTAGCCGTGATGGAATTGATTGATGAAGAGCTGCTGTTCCCGGTGATGGGGACACTTTTGACCGCTGGTTCGATCAGCTTTGTCTGGGGTGGATGGATTGCTATCAAGAGTTTCGATTGATGGTATGAACGGTTCTGACGAAAGCTCAGGTCCAACCCGAAAAGAGCAGTGCAAACAGATCATGCTGGAGTTGTTCGGGCCCTCGAATGCGGCCAAGGTTGACTATATGGATGAATCTGAATGCGTTGAAGAGTGCCGGGAAAAAGTGAAAGCGCTTTTGGGGGAGTCGTTTGCCAAAAAGTTCGATGATCTGGAATAGTGTAGGAATGGCTCACTGAGATGAGTCGCTATCACACCATTCCATGGTGGCATCATCCTTCATGCCTGTGTTGCCCGGCCTCATTGACCTTGTTCTACTGAGTTGCAGGCCAGGTCGCGTTACAGCACCGGCAACTGCCATAACGGTTGATTTTTCTGATATTCCTTTTCAGGCAATACTACGAATAGTGGTTTGCTGTCTTTATCCAGCCATGCCAGCAGTGTATCCAGCTGGGATTCCTCCATCGTCGTGCAGCCGGCACTGGGCTTGCCTGCGCTTCGCCACAGGTGAATAAAAACACAACAGCCTTTTCCCGGGATGTTGTCGGGATTATGTCTGATGACGATGCCTTTATCATAAAGATGATCACCCGCATGAATATCGCGTCGCATAGGCTCCGTTGAATCCCTGATAGCGTTTTTTCCCACTTCGCTCACATGAACTATCTGGTTATAGCGGGGGCTGGTTTCAGTATCGATACAGTAATGGCCTGCGTCCTGTGGCTGATAATCCAGTCCGGTGTTTACGGCATTGTATTTGCCAAACGCTGTTCCCAGCTCAAATACGCCAGCGGGCGCCTTACCATCACCTTCCTGCTTGTAGGGGCCGGTTTGGTTCGGGTGCAACCCTAATCCCCAGGCGAGACCGTTTCGCCCCAGGTTGACCTGATCCTGCAATCCAGCAGGCACCCACTGATCCTCCTGTTTCTCGAAGGTGAACAGATGGCCTGTTGTGGCGCTCCAGCCTGGGGCTGTGACCACCACCAGTTGCCTGGATGTTGTTTGCGGCAGGGAAAAGTCTCCATGAACCATCAGGCTGATGCTCAATAAAAAGGCTGTCGTTATAACTGTATGCTTCAACGTAGGTACCTGTCCAAACATACGAAGGCGAATGCTGATGAGGCGGTATCTCCACGTGTAATAAAAGGCTTATTGTTAGAGTTATAAATTCCAAGTGTGTCAAAAATGCTTGTTGATGCTTAACTTAGTCGATCATTTAACCTGTTGTGGGTGTTTTTTTGAGTGTTGAATCATCGATATCAAATCATTAGACTTGTAACTAATTGGTCATTCAATAAAAACAGCATGCCAAAAGTCGGGATCGAACCCATCCGCCGTCGACAACTCATTGATGCCACGTTGCAATGCATTGAGTCCCATGGTTTCCAGGGCGCTACCATCATCCGGATCAGCCAGCTGGCGGGTCTGTCGTCCGGCATTATCAGCCATTACTTCGGCGGGAAGCAGGGTTTCATTGAAGCTGCCGTACGGCACCTGCTTGAGCAGCTCCGGCAGGGATTGTTATCCGCTACCGATGAGCAAACCGCTAACCCACACCAGCGGCTGAACCATATCGTTGCTGTCAATTTCAGTGGTTTTCAGCAGTCATCACCCGCCATACGCACCTGGCTCTGTTTCTGGGTCCGCGCCCTGCATGAGCCGGGGCTGGCGCGTCTGCAGGCGGTGAACAGCCGACGCCTGCTCAGCAACCTGCTTTATTCCTACCGACAACTGATTCCCAACCGACAGCACGCCATGAATGCCGCCCGCATGACGGCGGCCATGATCGATGGTTTCTGGTTACGCAGCACCTTAAGTCCGGCCTCAGAAACTGATTTCCGCGAAGCGGAACAGCTGTGCCGACATTTCATAGAACAACAGATTCAGCAGTACGGAGAAGTTTGATGCGCCTCAGGAATTTTGTGGATGGCGACTATCGTAGTAACAGCAGTGGGGAAACCTTCGAGGTGATCAACCCGGCTACCGGAAAGGTCGCTTACGAGGCCGAAGTAGCGGATGAGTCCATCCGCCAGGCAGCGATAGCCAGTGCTCAGCGGGGTTTTGAACACTGGTCTGCGATGACAGGTATGGAACGTAGCCGGATTCTGCAAAAAGCGGTAGCCCTGCTGCGGGCGCGTAACGATGAGCTGGCGGCTATTGAAGTGGCAGATACCGGCAAGCCCTGGCAGGAGGCGTCTGTCGTGGATGTGGTGACCGGTGCAGATTCCATCGAATTCTTTGCCGGGCTTGCGCCGGCCATCGAGGGTAACCAGCAAAGTCTCGGTGAAGATTTCTATTACACCCGACGTGAACCGTTAGGCATCTGTGCAGGCATTGGCGCCTGGAATTATCCGTTACAGATTGCCTGCTGGAAATCGGCGCCGGCGCTGGCCTGTGGCAACAGCATGATCTTCAAGCCATCCGAGGAAACCCCCCATGGAGCCCTGAAACTGGCTGAGATTTTTATTGAAGCCGGTGTGCCAGCCGGTGTCTTCAATGTTGTGCTGGGGGATGCAGTCGTCGGCGCTTGGCTGACTGGCCATCCGGATATTGCAAAGGTTTCGTTTACTGGTGAGGTGAATACCGGCAAGCAGGTGATGGCGGCTTCTGCGTCGTCACTGAAAGAAGTCACCATGGAACTCGGTGGCAAATCCCCCCTGATCATTTTTGAGGACGCCGATCTCGATGAAGCGGTATCTGCGGCCATGCTGGGGAATTTTTATACCCAGGGGGAAATCTGCACTAACGGAACCCGGGTCTTTGTGCACCGCTCGGTGTACGAAACCTTTGTGGAAAAACTGCTGGCGCGAACCCGCGACAATATTGTGGCCGGTGATCCCATGGATCCGGAAACCAATTTCGGCGCGCTGATTTCTGCGAAGCATCACCAGGTCGTGATGAATTTTATCCAGTCAGGTTTGGAAGAGGGAGCGACGTTATTACATGGCGGAAAGCCGTTGTCGCCTGCTGCTGTCCCGAATGGATATTTTGTTGAGCCCACCATTTTCACGGATTGCCGTGATGACATGACGATTGCCAGAAATGAAATTTTCGGGCCGGTAATGGCGCTGCTCGTCTTTGAGGATGAAGTTGAGGTGATTCGTCGGGCAAATGACACCACTTATGGCCTGGCAGCGGGTGTCTATACCCGTGATATCCGTCGGGCGCACCGGGTGATTCAACGGCTGCAGGCCGGCATCTGCTGGATCAACAGCTATGGGCTTTCGCCTGCAGAGATGCCAGTAGGCGGTTACAAGTTATCCGGTATTGGTCGTGAGAACGGTATGGAGACCCTGCGACACTACACCCAGCTGAAGTCTGTCTATGTGGGCATGACTCCTTTGGAAAGCCCCTTTTAACCCATAAGGCAGCGCAGTTTATGTCAACAGTATCGAATTACGATTACATCATTGTGGGGGCCGGATCAGCCGGTTGTGTGCTGGCGAATCGTCTGACGGAAGACGCCAATGTCAGCGTACTCTTGCTGGAAAATGGTGGCAGTGACCGCAGTATTTTCATTCAGATGCCCACGGCGCTCTCCATCCCGATGAATATGGAGAAGTTTGCCTGGCAGTTTGAAACTGATCCGGAACCTTTCCTTGATAACCGTCGGATGCACTGCCCCCGGGGTAAGGTGCTGGGCGGGTCGTCATCGATTAACGGTATGGTGTATGTACGCGGCCATGCACGGGATTTCGATGAATGGCAGTCCCATGGGGCGGAAGGGTGGGACTACTCACGCTGTCTGCCCTATTTCCAGAAAGCGGAAACCTGGGCGTTTGGGGGGGATGACTACCGGGGCAGCAGTGGCCCCCTCGGTGTCAACAATGGCAACCGGATGAAGAACCCTCTCTACAAAGCTTTTGTCGATGCGGGTGTTCAGGCGGGGTACTTTGCTACGTCCGACTATAACGGACGACAGCAGGAAGGCTTCGGCTCTATGCACATGACCGTGAAAAATGGACGTCGCTGGTCAACAGCGAATGCTTATCTACGGCCCGCTATGCAGCGGTCGAATCTGACGGTCATCACTCACGCGCTGGTGCATAAGGTATTGCTGGAGAGTAAGACGGCGACAGGCATTCGTTATGAGCAACAGGGCAAGGAGTATGATGTTCGAGCCAGGCGGGAAGTTATTCTCTCGGCGGGTTCGGTCGGATCACCGCATCTGCTGCAGCTGTCGGGTATTGGTCCGAAGGATGTGTTGGACGACGCCGGTATTGACGTACAGCATGAATTGCCCGGTGTCGGGGAAAACCTGCAGGATCACCTGGAATTCTATTTCCAGTTCAAGTGCAAGCAGCCTATCACCCTGAACGGCAAGCTGAACTGGTTCAGCAAGGGGCTGATAGGCGCCCGTTGGCTATTGGATAAAAAAGGCCTTGGTGCCACCAATCATTTTGAATCCTGTGGTTTCATCCGATCAAAAGCCGGCGTGGAGTGGCCCGATTTGCAATACCACTTCCTGCCAGCCGCCATGCGTTACGACGGACGCAGTGCTTTCGATGGTCATGGTTTTCAGGTGCATATCGGTCATAACAAACCGAAGAGCCGTGGCTGGATTCGGGCGAAAAGTGCAAGCCCGTCCGATAGCCCGCGTATCCAGTTTAACTACCTGGAGAGTGAGGTGGACCGGGAAGGTTTCCGCGACTGTGTACGTCTGACACGGGAAATCATCAACCAGCCAGCTCTGGATCCGTTTCGTGCGGATGAGATTCAGCCAGGCAGTGAGGTGCAAACGGATGAAGAGATTGATGCCTTCGTTCGCGGTGCGGTGGAAAGCGCCTATCACCCGTCCTGTTCCTGCCGTATGGGAACTGATGCACTGGCAGTAGTTGATCCTGACACCCGGGTACGTGGTATTAACCGCTTACGGGTAGTCGACTCTTCCATTTTTCCAACCATTCCGAACGGCAACCTGAATTCGCCGACCATCATGGTGGCGGAAAAGGCGGCGGATATTATCCGGGGTAAGATTCCGTTGGCGCCTTCGACGGTAGCGGTGGGTATGGATGACAATTGGCGAGAACGACAGCGTGTGGGTACGCCTGAGCGCACCGTGGCGTGAATGAACGACTGACTGCTGAATAACACCTGTATGGGGCAGGCGCGTTACACACCGCAGTGAGTCGAACGATATTGAGTGTTTTGGGGTCGGTCAGGGATAACCGGCTATATGAAAACTGCCTGATAAAACGATAACTACGCGGGCAGGACACAACAATCTAATAATAAAAACGAGTAACTCTGGAGAAACCTATGACTGCCTGGTTATCTGCCGGCATGCTGTTCACCTTCCTTGCGGTGGTGCTCATCCTGATCAAATGGGGCAATGTCCGCTGTATTGGTAATACACCGGTACGGACCCTGACGTTTATTGCCATTCTGTTCACCTCGGGTCTCGACGTGGGACTGATCATGTTCCCGCTAACTGAGTTTGCCGGCTATGCGGATTTGCAGGCCAGCCCTGAGTACGGGTTTACCAACCCATTGGCCATTGAGTTTGGATTTTGGGGATTCCTGATCTGGGCCTTTTATTTCCTGACCTGTTTCTACTTCTGCGTGATTGAGCCAAAGGTGGGCTTCTTTGAACGGCCACTGGTGAAGATCATCAACAATATTGTCATCATCGGTACGTGTGCTTTCACCGCTTATCTGCTGTTGGCAAACCTGCCCTGGTACCTGCCGCAGGTCGGGGATGGTGAGACCATTGTCGCTTCGTTCTACCTGATTGTGTTTGTTGCTATTGCCATTGCCGTCTATTCCAGTACCAGCCTTCGTTATGTGCGCTTTCTGAGTATTTCGACCAGTCTGTTGTTCTTGGGACTGATTGCTGTCATGTGGGGCGGCGCGATGCTGTCGACCGAGAATGGTGCGGTGGAAATGGCCAAGACCGTGGCATTGCTGGGTGGCTATTTCGGCAATATTCATGAGTTCGTCCTTCCCATGAATGATTATCACGAGTTTTACCTGTTCTGGTGGTTCTCATGGAGCATCATGATCGGCCAGTTTACCTCCCGCTTTATCGGCGGCCTGACCACCTGGCAGCTGTTTGCCGCTATGCTGGTGGTGCCGTCTATTCCGCTGGGCATCTGGTTCTCGGTGTTGTACTACTACCATGCCAATGGGCTGGAAACCGCCGGATTCTATAACCTGGCGATGGTATTTGTTGGTGTGACCTTCGTGATCAATTCAATGGATTCCCTGATCCGCTTGTATACCGATAACCTCAAGTTGACCGTGGCGCGGTTAGGTAAGGTGAAATACATCCTGGCCAACATTGCGGTCATGAGTGTGCTAACACTGTTGTTTAAACTCGACTTCCTTCAGATCCAGTGGGTCGGTGCGCTGGTGATTGCCCTGTTCTTCGCCTGCTTCAGCTATATCCTGATGACCAAACGTAAGCAGGTCATGCAGATAAGGTCTGCCGAGGAAGATGAAGTGGTGGATTACAGTAAGATCGAGCTGGCGAATTGATTCACGGTCAGATGAAGTGACTAAAAAGCCCCTCTCAGGGGCTTTTTGATTATGTATGGGGGAAACCTTGCCGGCCGAAACTGGCCAGCAGTTCAAGCGATTATTCTTCTGGATCATTTCCTTTGCTGAGGGTCTCAATCCGATCCACCTTCTGGAAACCGCGGGGCAGCTTGTTGCCGCGGCGGCCGCGTTCGCCCCGGTAGTGATCCAGGTCAGACGGCTTCAGGCGGATATAACGCTTGCCGGAATGGACGACCAGGCTATCGTCAGTGCCCAGCAGGGCGACACTGACCACATATTCTTCACGGCTGGCAGCCTTGGCAGAAGGAATATTGATCAACTTGTTACCCTTGCCACGAGCCATGACCGGCAGTTCGCTGAGCGGGAACACCAGCATCCGGCCTTCATTGCTGATGGCAACGACGTAAAGTTCTTCCTTTGCTTTCACGGATACCGGCGGCAGTGCCCGTGCTCCTTTGGGCAGGGTCAGCGCCGCTTTACCTGCCTTGTTACGGGCGCTCAGGTCGGCGATGCGGGTGACAAAACCGTATCCGGCGTCGCTGGCCAGCAGGTAGTGGTCGTCATCGTTGCCGATCAGCGCTGCGTCGAAGGTAGCGCCGGGTGGCGGGTTGACCCGGCCGGTCAACGGCTCACCCTGGCTGCGGGCCGAGGGCAGGGTATGGGTGGCGATGGTGTAGGC
The DNA here is from genome assembly GCF_039540975.1 of Kistimonas scapharcae. Lineage (NCBI taxonomy): Bacteria > Pseudomonadati > Pseudomonadota > Gammaproteobacteria > Oceanospirillales > Endozoicomonadaceae > Kistimonas > Kistimonas scapharcae. The sequence goes on along the minus strand of NZ_BAABFL010000397.1, from coordinate 5,664 downwards.
CCGGCCAGTGGAATCCAGGAATATTGTCGCTTGGTTGCTGCGCCCCTGAACGGACAGCAGGTAACTGTCACCAGACTTGTAGCTGAGTTTGGCGGCGTCGATATCATGGCCCTTGGCGGCGCGTACCCAGCCCTTCTTCGACAGTACGACAGTGACCGGGTCAGCGGTCATCAGCTCGGTTTCAGACAGTGCGCGGGCTTCGCTGCGAATCGCCAGTGGTGAGCGACGCTCGTCGCCGAAGGTCTCTGCATCCGCCTTCAGCTCTTTCTTGACCTGGGTCTTGAGTCGGCGCTCGGAGCTCAGGGTCAGTTCCAGGGCATCCCGTTCCTGGCTGAGTTCATCCTGTTCGCCACGGATCTTCATCTCTTCCAGCTTGGCCAGCTGGCGCAACTTGATCTCGAGGATTGCTTCTGCCTGACGCTCGGAGAGCCCGAACCGACTCATTAGCGCTTCTTTCGGTTCATCCTCGGTGCGGATGATCTCGATGATTTCATCAATGTTCAGGAAGGCGATCAGCAAACCTTCGAGGATATGCAGACGCGCCAGCACCTTGTCAAGCCGGTGCTGCAGACGACGACGGACGGTTTCTGTCCGGTATGTGAGCCACTCGAACAGGATCTTGTCCAGCGACTTCACCTGGGGCTTGCCGTCAATACCGATCATATTCATGTTGACCCGGTAGGTACGTTCCAGATCGGTGGTGGCGAACAGGTGGTTCATCAGCTGTTCTGCGTCGACCCGGTTGGAACGGGGTGTAATCACCAAGCGGGTCGGGTTTTCATGGTCTGATTCATCACGCAGGTCGGCGACCATGGGCAGCTTTTTCTTCTGCATCTGGTCGGCGATCTGTTCCAGCACCTTGGCGCCGGAAACCTGGTGTGGCAGGGCGGTGACGACAATATCCGGGCCTTCCCGCATAAAGACTGCACGCATCCGCAGGCTGCCGCGACCCTGGTGGTACATTTTCAGGATTTCATCCCGCGGGGTGATGATCTCGGCTTCAGTCGGGAAATCCGGCGCCTTGATGAATTCACACAGGTCCTCAACTCCGGCAGCGGGGTTGTCCAGCAGGTGAATACAGGCCTCGGCCACTTCCTTCAGGTTATGGGGAGGAATGTCGGTCGCCATGCCGACGGCGATGCCTGTGGTGCCGTTCAGCAGCAGGTTGGGCAGCCGTGCCGGCAACGTGCAGGGTTCGTCCAGGGTGCCGTCGAAGTTGGGTTGCCATTCCACCGTGCCCTGGCCCAGCTCGCTGAGCAGCACTTCGGCATAGGCGCCCAGGCGCGCCTCTGTGTAACGCATGGCGGCGAAGGATTTCGGATCATCCGGGGAACCCCAGTTGCCCTGGCCGTCGACCAGCGGGTAACGGTAGGAGAAGGGCTGAGCCATCAGCACCATGGCTTCATAGCAGGCGCTGTCGCCGTGGGGGTGGTATTTACCCAGTACGTCACCGACAGTACGAGCGGATTTCTTGTACTTGGCGGTGTTCTTGAGGCCCAGTTCGCTCATGGCGTACACAATCCGGCGCTGCACGGGCTTGAGGCCGTCGCCGATGTGGGGCAGCGCCCGATCCAGGATTACGTACATGGAGTAGTTGAGGTAGGCCATTTCGGTATAGGCCCGCAGTGACTGGCGTTCGACGCCGTCGTCACCGATTACGATCTGGTCCGTCATTCTGTCGTCCGGTTCTGAAACGGTTTTCCAAACATAGCACCGCCGGGCCGGTGTCTCAGGTTCGGCGCGCGGTGTCAGTGGAAAAGAATAATCGGCATAGTTTGCCAGTTATGGGGGCGGGATGGCCAGTGGGAGATTGGAGTCCCAACGGCCGTAAAGGCTGAATAAAATGATTATCTGACTTTCGGAGGGTTGTTTTTTGGCCTGTTCCTTAGGGTTTCAAGCTTTCTGTACTCATTAATGATGGTATCGGCATCTTGCTTGACGTGCTGGGCCCAGGCTGGAAGTGCCTCCGGGTCGGTATCTTGAAAATGTGTGTTGATATCTTTGTGTAACGCAACCAGTGTCGCCTGCAGCTTTTCATTCAACGGTTTGGCTTGCGATGCCAGCTTGGCATACGCTTGGGCATTGGCCAGCCGGTCATTCGGGTTCTTAAGATCTGCGCCTTTTGATAAGGCCCGGTAGAGATTTTTGTATTCATTCCAGCTGACTTTCAGCTCTCCCCATCCCTGTAGCATGCGTTCCTTGGTGGCTATATCTACCAGGTCATCTCCTGATTCATCCGCCAGGCTGATGTCATCATCCATGATGTCTCGCGGTGAGGCTTCACCGAAGCCAGAGTCTGATGAAGCAATGGATGCCGGTTGCTTCCTACTCTTGTCGATAGTGGCGTAAACCGGAGGCGTTTCCTGGGGAGGTGCAGCTAAATCATGCTGCTCAATCGATGCGGTCTGCGATGCAATGTCCGTTGTGTCATCTTCGATGAAGTCGTCCGGGGTTGCATCATTGCTGTCATGGTCGAGAACCTCTCTGGTTGTGTCAGGTTCTTTCAGAATATGCAGATTTTCATCGGTATGTGAAGCGCTTTCTAGGGGGGGGGCGGTTGTTACAGTCGTATCGCCAACGCCCGTTTGGTTCAGTACGTCGATGTTTTCGTACGTATGTAATTGGCTGATATTTTCGTAAGTGTGTAGTTTGTTGGTATTTTCATAAGGGTTTGAGGGGGCGGCTGTTTCGACATTGCCATCATTCCCGGGCTCTTTCAAAATACTGATATTTTCATACGTATGACTTTCTAACTCATCGTTCCATTCATCATCCCACTCTTCATCGTCGTCATACTCGGAATCGATCTCACTCGTGTCGGTTGAATCAACTGATCCCGGCTGACTCTCCACATCATCAACGGTATCGTCGCTATGCTCTCCTTCAAAAGAGGCTAGATCTGCAATATCGGATGCATCGCTGGATGCTATCGATGAAGGGCTTTTAGCAGAGGGGGCTTCGCTGTTAGTGAGGGCAGTGTCAGATTTTGATCCCAGACGAAAAAAGTTGATCAATGCTGCTTTGAGCCTTACTGCCAGAGATTTATAGGGAACCTGGGGGCGTTTTTGTGGCTGGGTCTTGGTTGCATTAGCCTGATCAGGTTGCAGTAGCGATGCCTGGTTCTCTGTTTTCAGTGATGGACCCGTTTCATTGTTAGGGTGCAGAGCGGCAATATTCTCATAGTGAATGCTACCCACAGATGCTGCTCCAGTTTGGGTTACTGGAGCACTCCCACGATGACCCTGCGGCTTGGGGGAGCTGGTTGGTGTATCGGTGTCGGACGGGGCGTTCGTTTTTTCTATATCCGTCCCGATGGTTGATGATTGCTTTGATGTGTCGGTTACAGCTTGTCTGGTAATACCGCCGTTCAGGGTTTGCGTGCTGAAGGTTGCCTGAACTGGTTTGGTCGTCTGGGAATCCTGTGAGCGCGAGGTGCTCTGGGTTTGTGTGCCTTGTGTGTTTGTTCCTGCTAGAGGACGTGTTTCTGTTGACTGTTCGCGCTGGCTCACAGGGGTTGTGCGTGTTGCCCGAACATCTTTTTCCGTCTTGATATCGGCTTCATGAGAGTGTGGTGTCGGCTGTTTGTCAGCAGTTATTGTCTTGCTAGAGGGCGGTTTGACAGTCGTTGTAGCTTTTGCTGCTTTTTGAGCTAAATCTTTGGGCTTGGGAGGCGGCTTTGGTTTTGTTCTGATTGGTGATGGTTGGTCAGACGTTTTATCAATGGGTTTATCAACCGGTGTTTCCTGGTCGTTTGATGTTAGTGCGGTTACAGAGCTTTGATCCGGTAGATTGCCTTCACTGGTCTTAACTGTGGAGACAGCATCCGTTGATTGCGGTAACGGAGGGATGTTGGTCGCGGTGTTGTGTGAGGGGGCGTGACTTTCTTGCTCCTGCCAGGGTGTAGGGATTGTCTCTGTTAGCTGCACTGCAGGGAATAGAAGTGTTTCAGGTACTTCGATTGTTGTCTGGGGATAGGTGATTTCTTCCAGTTCTGCCAATGCCTCATCACTGATGTCAGTATCTTCTGCTTCTGCCTCTTTGATTGTGGAAGCTACTGATTTTGGTTCTTGGGGAAGGAGGTTGTCGTCTTCGACAGTGTCAGGTATGGGAGCTGATACCTTGGATGCTTCGGGAGTATGTGAACTCAAGAAACTGTTGTACTGTTCATAACTGTCGACGTCCTTGATGAAGTATTCGACATGTCGCACGGTTTTCAGGGCCATGTCTTGTGCAATATCCTGGATAACTGCCTTTGCCTCAGACAGCGTTTTAGCGGGAAATCCTTTCTTTTGCAGTGATGGACCTAAATAGGTTGCCAGCGTTTCAAGGACATGATCCTGACTGATTGAGGCATCCTGCTGCCATAACCGGTTGTACTCATTTCGCAAAGCTTCCCCAGATGACTGTTGTGGCTTCTGAGGGGTATAGGTTTGCTGGTATTGCCCCTGGTAAGCGGGCAGCGCCGCTTGTGGCGCAGCCATGGGGGGGTAATACATGACGGGATACTGGATAATCTGAACGTTCCAGCCCCTGGGTACGTGAATAACCGTGTTTTGCGCGGTAATGGGGATGACATACTGTATCGGGACCTGGACAATTTTTACCGAGCGTCCAAAGATACCACCGCTGGCTCCGTAGTGGGGTTTGCCTGCCTGAATGTAGATGTGTTGCGTGGCCGGAACCGGTGACGTTGGAATGCCGTTTTTTGCCATTTGCTATCCGTGCAAGACAGGAGGTTCATTAAGAAAGCATAGTTAAATTGGCCTTCCATTTTGTGGTTGATGCACCTTTATCAAAGAAGGCGATATATTTCCTGCGATATATAGCATTCTTTTATTACGTTCTGGATTTTATGAAGCTCACTGCCATTTAACTGAACGTCATACCTATCAGACGCAGTGCCAGTAGGCTGAGCAAAAGCTTGAAAAAGGGTCATGTATCACAAGTGCAATGAATACACGTAACTTGAACTACAGCCATGAGCCACTCAAAAATCGCGGATTCTATACGATCAACAGATCATGAATCATGACCCATTGCTCTGGTGATGAATCAGATCCGTTGATTACGTATATATAACAGCCGCCGATGATGGTTATGCTCGGTCCATACCTTAAATGATGGTGACACGATATTCTCAGTGGGTACTGGCGAGATAGCGCCAGTTAATGTCAACACACTGGGGGTGAGTGCTGCAGCCGTGATGGAAACAGCTATTCATCGTGCTGTGTTAATGGCAGAAAAGTGTTGCCATATTAATACAATAAGTGCAACGGGCTGAAATTTGAGAAGTGAGGCAGCTGTCAGTAGATTTCTAAGTTGTCACACTCTGAAATGGATGTCTGGAATGAGCACTCAAACCAAACACTACAAACAGCTGACTCTGGGTCAACGATACCAGCTTCAGGAGATGCTGAAAAATGGACTGTCATTCAAAGCTATTGCTGACACGCTGGGCACTGTTAGCCGTGAGTTAAACTGTAATTCCGGACCTGATTTTTACTGCCCTGAAACTGCGGAACGCAAGAAAACCGAGAGAAAGCGAACTGCTCACAAGGCAAAGAAAAGAGATGAGCAGCATATGCATATTCTGGTTTACTTGAACACCGATTCTGGTCTACTTGAACACCCCCGTCACCTTACGTATTGGCGAGCCTGATTTTT
>NZ_BAABFL010000396.1:0-13277 GCF_039540975.1 Kistimonas scapharcae | reverse complement strand
GGCTACTTGGCACCTTTCAAGTATGAACAGGAACTTGCCAAGGCAGCGTAAAAAAGTGTCCGGAAAACTCTTGCCAGATCACTCTTCCGGCAGTTCGGCGATGTACGGTTTCCTGTCATCCGTACAGAAAAACCTGAATTAACAGGGTTTAATAAGCACTGTCAGTCTGTTCAGCGTTGCCTTTGTCCTGCGGCCGAATACATGAGTAATGCCTTTCTGATAACGTGGCTCCCAAGCATAGAACCTCCAGCGCTGGTTTCCTTTATTGTCGACAAACGACCATTTCTCGTCCATTTTGCAGATCAGCACCTGTTCTTCCCCCTAAAAAGGTTGTGATGCCACATTGGGCGGCGCCAGTTTTTTTAGATGGCTGATAACGGTAGTTGGACTAATTCCGAGTACTCGTCCCGTATCTCTGACTCCCGAGCTATTCATCGCCATATCTTTGATCCGTTCGGGGATATCCGACTTGTTAGCGTTATAGATGAAATCGAGCAGGAAGCTGCGTTTGCAGTATCGGCAAAGATAGCGTTGCAGTCCGGCGTCGGCTTTACCGTTTTTCACAACACCATCAATGCTTCAACAGTGGGGGCATACAACGTCAATGACAGCCATAATCCAAAATGCGCAGCATAACGATTACCGTCGATGGTTATATATACGTAATCAACGGATCTGATTCATGATATATCCTTGCTATCCTCCTACCATGACTTGCGTAATCCAGATTGCCGTCAGACTGAAACCGCAGATGATACATTAAAGCTCAACGTCCACCATTTCGTGATTATCACAGCCTTCAACATTTTCTTCAGCAAACGGGATCGACTCTTGAGGATTACGCGTACTTGTGGATGCGGAGAAGGGAAGAGGTAAAGCTTGCCTGCCTTTACCGTATCGCCACAACGCAATACAGCCACATAAACCACCAAATACAACCACACTTATTCCTAAACCTACAAGAACGCCTGGCACCGTAACTATTGCAAGCATATTGCCTGACCCGGCAGAGATCTGATTCGCATGATCGCTAGTATTCGATTGCGAAGCATTGATGGATGGTGTGGATGAAATGCTCGAGTCCCCCCTCATCAAAGCATCTTGCCCTATACGACAGCAAATGCCTGTCAGCTTATCCCAACACTCTTTGTCGGGGATTTGCTTTTGATGTTGACACTTCCGATGCCTGTCGATCCTTGTTCTTTCAGACGTGCAGGTGAAAGGATCCTCGTCACGCTTATTTTTGCAACCACTATAACCACCGCTATACCCATTACATAGCGCACTTTCCGAGATACATCTGCCATCACCACAAGGAACTTCATTCCAGTCACATTTCAGATAACACATATCAGGAACTTCATCCTGATTGTTTAAACAGTCTTGATCATCATCACATAAATCACTTTGTCTCAGACAATGTCCTCCTGGATAATTACCAGGACTTTTACTTTCGCACCAAGGAACAATATCATCGGGAGTTTTTCTCCGACAGAGATTCTGACAATTATTACTTCTCCCCTTTATTTCTGACACGTTTGCACAAGTGACTGCATGAATGTCATGATGTTTGGCTATTTTTAAAATCGACAACTCCTCCTGATGTCCACAACACGTTTTGATTAAATGTTTCGCTTCATAACGTCCTTCATCAACACCACTTGTGATGGTTTCATTGAATGCACTGGCACAGGCATCAAACCACTCATCTGAGCCATTATCACAATCTTTCTTGTCGTCGCATATCTGCTCTTTTTTAAGACACTTGGAATCATCATTGCATCGTATGTCCCCGACCAGACAGGCGCATGGTGGCCGTGATTCATCAGAACCGTCACGACAATCAAAGTCACCATCACACATCAAGTGTTTAGGGATACATTCTGTAGCATCACCACACAGGTAGCGATCACTCCCCTCACAATGATCCAGACACGCACCGGACAATTCATCCTCACCTTCAGGACAGTCGATTCGTTTATCACACACTTGGGCGCGACTGATGTGAGTTCCATTCTTGCACGGAAAATGAGTGGGCACTTCAGGGAAAGTTGATGAGGTTGCATTGTCAGAAGCAGGAGATGAATCTGTGGTATTACCCGTTTCCGTAGCTCCAGCCCCCACAAATGCAGTGGCTAAAAAACCACCCGCCAGCATGGTCGATACGCCGCTGGACTGACGATGATTACCAAGGTCTGCTCGGGGTTTAGAATCAGCCTGACGACAAGACTTGCCATTCACCAAACTCAAGACAAAATCATGAGCGTCTCTATCGTTCTCTTTCGCCCAGTCCCAAATAACATTCAATGCATCTTTTACCTGTAAATGTCCGAAACCTTTTTTTTCCAGCCTGGATGTCATTTTTTTCATTTGTTCCAGTCGCCGAAAAACATCTTTCTTACTATCCGCTTTGGATCCTAATGACATAAACCGTTCAAAATAACCCATTTCTACCCGCTTATGCTCGCTAAACAAGTAGTCGCTGATTGTTTCAGCTTCTTGATAACCGCTCTCGTATTCTCTTTTCACTACAGCCAATAATTCTGTTATCGGGACGTCATAAGACATCAATGCTTTAACCAAAGGGCCATCACTGAATTGAGCATATGTCAGACGGCTTACTGGTTTTGATGCCCTGTCAGCTTGTGTTGTTTCTACCTTCGGAAATCTTGCTTTGTTTAATCCATTTACATCAGGATGACCTGATTTTCGAGCAGCACTTTTTATTAAGGCCGAGTGATTAACGCTTAAACCAGTCGTCTGACTTTGCCCTGCATTGCCAGATAGGCGCTTCACTTCCCACCTTGAAGCAAGTTCCTCCTTAGCACAAAGACTACTCACATCATGAGAAGACGTGTGCATGTTAGCAGGTGGCAATGATGATAATTTTACTCCTGACATAATGAAATTTCCCATTAATATTGCAACTAAACATCAACGAACAATCGTGCTAGATCTCATTTAGAAAAACATTAACGAGCCAGTTAATCTACGTGACCGTTTTATTCATTCTTTACTATTACTTTGATAAAAAACAAATAGCTTAATAGCCACACTCCAGCCAAGGACAAACGTATTTATAAAAACGTATTTTAATAACAACAATGACTGCTAATCCTTGACTATTATTGCTTCCTTATCTCAGAAGGATTGTCATCCCATGCCAGCTCTACACATGATGAGCCATACCGGGCAAGCAATTACGCTACCCCATGATCTATTACAAAAACTGGCATCTCATTTGAGAGGAGCTCTATTACATCAGGAAAGCGAAGAGTATGAGCATGCGCGACAGGTATGGAATGGCCTTATCAACAAACACCCGACACTGATTGCCTGCTGCCATGATCAGAACGATGTCATCACAGCGGTCAACTTTGCCAGAACCCACAACCTCTTGCTCGCGATCCGCGGCGGTGGCCACAGTGTGGCCGGGCATTCCACCTGTGATGGCGGGATGGTGATTGACCTCTCCCGAATGAACCATGTCTCTGTTGATCAAGCTGCACGTGTCGTTCATGTAGAGGGGGGCGCCACACTGGCCGACATGGACCAGGCAACTCAAGCCGCTGGTCTGGTTGTTCCCGCGGGCGCTGTCTCGGATACTGGCATCGCCGGACTGACGCTGGGCGGCGGCATTGGCTGGTTGAGAAACCTGTGGGGGCTGACCTGTGACAATTTGCTCTCTGCAGACGTGGTTACCGCAGACGGCCAATGTATAACGGCAAGTCATACCGAGCATCCCGACCTGTTCTGGGCACTGCGTGGAGCAGGCGGCAATTTTGGTGTTGTGACGCGCTTTACCTTTCGCGCTTATCCACTCAAGCCGGATGTCTGGTTCACCGCCGTCTACCACGATGGGCGACATATGAAAGAGGTTCTGCAATTCTACCGGGAATATTCCGCCACAGCACCCGATGAAATCAGTACAGCAACTGTCTGTGGCCAGATTCCTCCCGGATCAAAAGACTTCCCCCCCGAACTGCATGGTCGTCCTTATGTGATGATTGTCGGAATGTATGCCGGTTCAGTTGAAAAGGGTCAACAGGCCATGCAGCCGCTACGTGATTTCCGTCAGCCACTGATTGATTTCAGCAAGGCCACGACGTATCTGGAGGCTCAACAGTACTTCGACGAAGACTACCCGGCAGGCGAACTGCGCTACTACTGGAAATCATTGTTCCTGGCGGAGCTGACCGATGACGCTATCGATACCCTTGTCGACCACGCGTCAAGGCAACCGTCGCCCCTCAGCGGTATTGAAATTCTCTACAGTGGAGGCGCTGTGGCCAGGCAGGATGACGATGCCTGCGCTTTTGCCGGCCGTAAGGCTAGCTTCCTGATATTTGTCGAATCCAACTGGAAAGAGACACGGGATAATGACGCGAATATCGCCTGGCCCTGTAATCTGATCAGCGATTTGCAAAAAGGTGGAGAGGGAAGCTTTTACCTGAATTTTTCCAGTGCCTTTGAAGAGCAAGAGTCCACCATGCGTCATAATTACGGAAAAAAATACCAGAAATTGATGGCCATAAAAAAACGCTACGATCCGACCAATCTCTTTCGACTGAACCAGAACATCAAACCCGGTTAATGGATGCCACAGTAATAGCGTGACGTTGTATCATTCTGGCCTGTAGACCTCGACACGACTGATCAGGCCGGTGTCTGCAAATATCACAACTTCTCGTCCTGCCGCTTCGACAAACTCGCCGTTTTCACTGTCTGTCGCTTGTCGTACAAAATCAAAAATAACGGCATCATTCCCTGCGTACTGGTAGCTCTGCACCTGCCAGTAAACATCCGGATATAGGTGGTAGAACGCCTCCACCATGGTAGCAATGGCCGCCTTGCCATCAAAGGAGCCGACGTAGGCCGAATAGTAAGTGGCATCTTCCGCAAAGAGCGCCAGCACAAGCTCCAACTGATGGGCATTGGATAACGCAACATACGCGCGTGCCATTTCAATCAATTCAGTTTCTGTCATGACCCATTCCTCATTGGCAAAAGGGATCAAACGTCACTCTGTCTATAGATAGCTATACAGCCTGATACAGGCTGCACAATCGGCAAGTACTTTCTGCACAACAATGGTCAAAAGCGCCCCTTTCACACCGGCCCTTTGTACTATCTTTTGGCTTTTCATCCATAGAATTACCTTTCGATCAGAGGAGACTTCTGTGAAACAAGAGACCCATCCCGCATCACTTTCACCAGCCCAGGCTTATCAAACGCTTATTCCTGCTTTATTTACGGAGTGGGCACCACGTGTTGCGGACGCTGCTGGTATTCAAACAGGGCAATGTGTCCTTGATGTAGCCTGCGGCACGGGTTTTCTCACCCGGGAAATCCACCACAGTACAGGTCCGACAGGACACGTTACGGGCCTGGGCTTGGGCCTGAATCCGGATATGCTCGCAGTAGCCTCCAGCCAGAACAACGCGATTGAATGGAAAAAAGGCGATGCTGAAGACCTCCCCTTTCCAGACGACTACTTCGATGCCGCTGATGTGTTACGCAAACCATTCTGCCTGAGGGATGATGAGCAACTGATGCAACTATTTGAGCAGGCTGGTATCGATAATCTGGTCATTACCCAACAGACAGGGCATGCTCACGTTCCCGATATCGACACCTTGATTGATGCGGAACTGGTAGGCTGGATGCCCATGAATGGCATAGCAATATCCGCCTCACAAGCGCAGAACATAAGACAAGCCGCGAAGACACAGCTCGGTGATTATATCAATGAGAATGGGCAGGTGAGGTTTGCTATGCCTGCACTGATTGTGACCGGAAACAATACTTTAAATCACTGATGCGGATACACTGTCTCATTCACTAATCTCCCCCCCCCGGCGTGTATCGTTGCGGATTGATACCACCGGATCCAGTTGTGATATCCGATGAACATCATTGCCTACCAGGACAACTACAAAACCGGTGTCGTAAAGTTAATGCAGCAATTGCAGGACACTGAACGCAAGCTCAGCCGTGACCGCCCACCCGGCGCTGACATGGCATCAGACCACACGGACTACCTATTGGCTCTTTGTCGGGAAAAACAGGGCACCTTGCTGGTTGCACTGGAAGACACCGTCGTTGCCGGTTTTATCGTGGTAATCACAGAACAGGAAGATGAAGGGGATCAGCACTTATATTCGGATTACCGAAGTTATGGTCTGGTTACTGATCTCGTCGTAGACGAGGAGTACCGGGGCCACGGCATTGCCCGGATGTTAATGAAGGCAGCCGAACAGTACTGCCTCACCCGAGGACTCAAGCAGCTTCATGTCACAGCGCTTTACGGCAATGCGCCCGCCCGGGGATTTTATGATTCCTACGGATTCAGTGAATACGAAATCACTTACCGGAAAAGCCTGTAACGATTAGCGCTGTCTTCGTCTGATGCTTTCCTATGCATCAGACGACACAGGTTTATTATGCAGTTAACGTATTCATCTGGAACCGTTGAAGAAGCCCTGACCGTTTACGCCAGTACACCAGAGTTTGACCGAGTCATGACTCAAGAGGCTTTTCTGACAAAGCTCTCCTGTAAGCGACACCTTATCCTGATCGCGAAAGACGGTGGCCAGTGCATCGGTTTTAAAGTCGGTTATGAAAACTCACGCTATGAATTTTACAGCTGGCTGGGAAGTGTTCTGCCAACCTACCGCGGGCATGGCATTGCTGCAAAATTGCGAGACATGCAGGAACAATGGGCGCTGGCGCAGGGATATTCCTCAATACGGGTCAAATCCTGTAATCGCTATCCAGCCATGTTGCACCTATTGATTCGGAGTGGCTACCAGATCGTCGGCTATGAAGACCTCGGTGATATCACGCACAACAAAATTCATTTCATCAAGGCGCTTACTGCCTTAAAAACCGACCAGGCGTTAGCCTCCACACGTCAGTGATCAGCTGACCTCGGCCGCCCCTGAGTATAGATCCTTGCCAAATTCGCCATTTACAGGAACTATCACATCAGCCAAAGACTCTAATAAACGATGGAAACATGTAAGGAAAGGAAACCCCTATGCTCAAAATGAAATCAGCCTGCGAAAAGTGTGGTGTATCACTGCCACTGGATGGAACCGCTTATATCTGCTCCTTCGAGTGCACTTACTGTGAAGCCTGCACCCAGGCAATGGACACCACCTGCCCCAACTGTGACGGGGAGCTCCTGCGTCGTCCATCCCGGGTCAGAAAACCGTTAGAGGTCGCCGCTACACAGCTGAAACAAAAGCTTTTTGGTAAATAAATGAGATGAAAGGCCGCAGAATGTCATTAATGATAAACTGCGCGTTTCAGCCTCCGGTTACACCGGTAGCACGACACGCCAGGTTGCCGCCCTCGATAACCTGTCATCCCGCTTCCAACCCAATGGTATGCCATGAAAATATGGGTAGACGCTGACGCCTGTCCCGTCGTCATCAAGGAAATCCTGTTCCGTGCCGCCGAGCGCACTGGTATCGAACTGACCCTGGTGGCCAACCAGCCGATACGCGTACCACCGTCACGCTACATCCGCTCCCTGCAGGTTGCCGGCGGCTTTGATGTGGCGGACAACGAGATTGTACAGCGTCTTAGCGCCGGCGACCTTGTCATCACCAGTGATATCCCGCTGGCGGCAGAAGTGCTGGAGAAAGGCGGCTTTGCGCTCAACCCTCGGGGCGAGCTGTACTCCGCCGCCACAATCCGCGCGCGCCTTAATATGCGGGACTTCATGGATACCCTGCGCGCCAGCGGCATCCAGACCGGCGGGCCTGCAGCGCTCAGCCAGAGTGACAGGAAAGCCTTCGCCGACAATCTGGACAAGCTGCTGACAAAACACTGCAAACAAACACATTAAAAACACATGTAAAAATCACGGTTTTTAATGTATTTCTCACCTGAGTACGTGGTTGGCTCAAGCCTGAGTGGCAACTCAAAGGGTGCTTTTTTCCAACACGGCAAATGGCATTGTTGTTCTTTGAGTTTGCTGCCGAATAATGCGGCTGCGGACCGTGTGTTGCATGATATAGAGTTCTGTTTCTTTCCCCATGAAGCTAGAGATGATGGAATAAATCCCACCCATATCACCTGCAACCGTTTTAGCCATAAAGCCATGAAGCAGAAATATAGGTAAAACCTGTTCCAGCATAAGCGCCTTAGGTATGAAAATCTTGCCAAAATCACAGGTAATCGCCTGAATATTAAAAGCCATTCGTTCAACGGAATTAGGGTTCGCATAGAGAACTGCTGGCAAGTTTTCTAACACTACCAGACTAAATCGATGCTTGCCCAATACCTTCAACACAGGTGCAACATCCGGCGAGCTGATGTCATAGACAATATCAGGCTGGCAGACAGGGTTATTATCCATCGTTGTACAATTTTCATGTGTGTGGAAAGCCAGGGGCTCCCCCCATTTCTTTCAGACTCTTAAGGCCGTAGCCCTGCAATACAGTATGTCCACACCCAACAACCAGGCTTTTTTGAAAACAGTGCTTTCCGCCTGCAACCGACATATACAAAACCTCAAGGGAAAACCGGAATAAAAACTCTCACACGGGTAAAAGCACAAACTCCCAAGGAATTGTAGCTAAGTCATTTAATCAATATTTCTATATTTCTAGAAATTTGACTGAGAAGATCATCTGGCATAGAATCCCGCGCCATGAACGATGAACTCGCAGCTAAACGTCTGGCCGAGCTGGGGAATGTGACCCGCCTGGCCATCTTCCGGTTACTGGTCCAAGCAGGCAATAACGGCTTGCCGGTCGGCTATATTCAGAAAACCCTGGCGGTTCCAGGCTCAACATTATCGCATCATATCAGCCGACTGGTGTCTGCCGACCTGGTGCAACAGCGTCGTGATGGCAGGGTACTGCACTGCACCGCCCGGCTGGATGAATTGCAGGAACTGGTGGAGTTTCTTCTGGCGGAGTGTTGCAGCATTAGCCACTGAGTTCACGGAACGCAGGTGTATCTGCCTGTTTTTTTACTTAATTATTTCGATATTTTTAGAAATATGGTGATTTTATGAGTGATAGCCTGATGGCCATGCTGGGAGAGACATTCCATATGTTCCTCTTTCTTGCCACCGAACTGACCCTGTTGTTCCTTGTGATCAGCTTTATTGTCGGCGTCATCAATGAAGTGCTTCCTGCCGGCAAAGTCCAGAAAATACTCAGCTCCCGTAATGGCCGTGGCTATTTTACCGGCGCCATCCTCGGTAGTGTGACGCCGTTCTGCAGCTGCTCGACCATCCCGATGCTGACAGGGCTTTTGAAGGCCAGGGCCGGGTTTGGCCCAACCATGACGTTCCTGTTCACGTCGCCGCTGCTGAACCCGGTGATTATCGGTCTGTTCCTGGTAACATTCGGCGTGAAAATCACGGTGATCTACGCCGTGGTGGCACTGACGGTCGCCGTCGTTGCCAGCGTCATTCTTGAAAAGCTGAAGTTTGACCGTTTCATTCGCAGCGATGTCTTACAGGCTGGCAGCAGCACGGGTTGTGGCAGTAAAAGTACAGGCTGCAGCAGCAATACAGCTGACAGTAGTAGCTGTTGTGACAGTAACGACACAACAGCCTCACAAAGCTGTTACAGCACACCGACATCACAGTGCTGTGACAACAAACCGGCTCCCTCCGGCTGCTGCACTGCCGAACAACCTGAAAGCCGCTGGATGCGCGTATGGCATGAGACCTGGTCACAGTTCCGCAAGGTGCTGCCCTGGCTGATGGTGGGTGTGGTGATCGGCTCTTTCACCTACGGCTTCGTTCCAAATGAACTCATCACCCGGTTTGCCGGATCTGATAACCCTCTGGCGGTTCCTGTCGCGGCATTCATTGGCATACCACTGTATATCCGTGCTGAAACCATGATCCCCCTGGCCGCAACACTCGCCGCCAAAGGGATGAGCCTTGGTGCACTGATGGCACTGATCATCGGGAGTGCCGGTGCCAGTATTACGGAGGTGTTCCTGTTGAAATCCCTGTTCAGGGGGCCGATGGTCGCAGCATTTCTGCTGGTTATTTTTTCCATGGCCATTATTGGTGGATACAGCTTCAGCCTTTTCATGTAAATTGAGTGAACAGGATAAATCGATATAAATTTATCGATTTATCCTGTCCTTTTCTGAAATCATAAAAATAATTAAATATAAGCCTGTTTGATTGAGTCCTACCTTTCTAACGAATATCCGCCACCTTCTGGTGACGCTACTATAATTATCTCCCGCTTATATTAACGATCATTTTTCTAAAACGTGAAAGAAAGGTGCAGTTCATCATGTCTTTTATGATCTCGGTGTCTCATTCCCTCTGGGAGTTACAGCGTATAAGAACGTATTTATCTAATAGAAGGCGCTGTCACTCATCCTCCGCCACTATCGTTTTTTTAATGCTGCTCTTCTTTATTGCTGATGATGCAACCGCCAATTACACAAAGCTGGACAACTATATTGCTGAACACTTGTCAGAATCCAGCGAATTGAAATGCAGTGAGCCTAAGTTATTACCTTCTTCCATCCTCCACGCCTGTTCCTTCACATCCCAAAAATGGCCAGCGGGTACAGACACCATCGAAGGTCAGGCGTGGACGCATAACATAACCATTGCCACTCCAAGGAAACTGCAAGATATACCAGATACCGCACTGTATTTCAGTGACGGGGGGGATAACGAACGACCAGGTGACTACCTGAAGCAATTTATTATGCTGGCACGCCTCAAGAATGGATCTGTAGCAAAAGAACGTACATTCAGTCCAGGCGCTATTATGGACCTGCTGGTGCAGCATACAAATGCGGTCATCGTATACCAGCAGCAGGTTCCCAATCAGCCCTACACATTTCTCGATGCCCCAGAGACGGTACTGACAGAAGACAATTTATTGGCTGAAAGCCTGGTTCGCGCCGTCAACGCACCGGATGGCATTGATCCTGCTGCAACATTGCTGTTTCCCATGGCGCAAGCCAATGTTGCAGGGTTGTACCGAGCCAGTGAATACATCAACACCGTACTCGAGAATAACCCCATTAAACATTTCATTGTTGGCGGCGCATCCAAACGGGCCTGGGCAATCTGGCTGGCCACTGCCTTTGATCAGGGCACTGACCCACAGGCTAAGCAGCTTGTCTCCGGCATCGTTCCCGTCGCCATGATTCAACATTTTCCAGAGACACTAAAGGCCATCAGAAAGAGCTACTGCCATTTCCCCAAACCCCTCTCTCCCTATGTAAACCGGCATATTTTTCAGGATCTACTCTCCTCTTACGACGACCGCTATGACCGGCTTTTCGCAGACATTGACCCCTATACCTACCTGAAAAAACACCAACGATTCGACAAGATACACACACTGGTCATTCAACCCAGCAGTGATGGCTATTTCATTCCGGATGCAACCCATTACTACTATCCGGATCTAAAGGGCGATAAACATATCATGGTCATTCCTAACACCGGCCACGGAAGTGCCATGCCCGCCATGAGCTATCTGTATGGTGCCTTGTCGAACATCACCGCACTGATTCATGGCCAACCATTGCCCAATTATGCTGAAGATTATGATCACTTCAGCCATACACTGACCGTGCATACTGAAAATAAACCGGAACATGTTTATGTCTGGAGTGCCAACAATACCGGCGCAAGGGATTTCAGGTTGGACTCAGCGGAGTTTACCCGTCAGGAAATCCTGCCAATGCTGGCACTCAACGACTCAATCACCTACCAATGGCAACCAGAGCCATTAAAAGGCTGGACAGCCTTCTTTATGGAAATGCATTACAGTGTGCCGGGGGCAAAACCATTTGTGCTTAGCACGCAGGTTTACATCACCCCAGATCGTTATTCTGGCTGTCGTTAACACCATGAAAGAGCCCCATCATCAAAAAGCATGACGGGGTTCTTTCAACATCATGCCATTTGGGTTGGCTCAACAATTAGTTGCATGGTTAGTCATCACCTGTAACGGATTCGTTCAGCGAAACAAGCTGGGATGCATGATGCTCGGATACTTCGTCCGCACCATTGTATGGGCTTAAGTTAATAATCATGGTTTCACCCGGTGCAGCTTCCGTCCAAGCAGAAGGATTGCAGGCAAAATATTGTGAACTGAACTGAATACCGGGTTTGTTTGCCATGACTTTATACACATGCCCCGGCTCAATATTCATAATGACAACCCCACCTTCGACGCTGGTTTCATCCAGTCCTGGAATAGGCTGCGGCTTACCCGCCAGGGTGCCAAAGTAAAATACCGCCCCATGGGGTTTTCGTCTTTCGGTCCAGTCATCACTGACCAGCGCAACTTTTGTACCTGCCGCTCCTTGATGCTCACTATCCTCATGCAGGGACTTATTATGCGTTGATACTGTTGCGATCAACTGGCAGTAGCCAGGCTTCATGCGTTCTGACGTATGGCGCTCTACGACATATCGGGTGCTATCCCATAACCAGTCAGGCATTGCCTGCCAGGCTATATTGCCCAGATCGCCAGACATCCCGTCCTTCGGCACAACGAAAACACCAGACTGTGATGTCACATACCCCTCCCGCTTGAACAGTAACGAGACCGCCTGATCAATGGGATACTGAAAGTGATAACGGCCATCACTGAACACCAGATCCTCCATTGCCGTTTTCTGAATAACATCAAAAACCTCGATATTCTCAAGTGCTTCATTCTTTCCCAGTGGCTGAGCAATGATGGAAACGTTTGCCAGATCTGTGGCCAGGACAGAAGACGCTGAAAATGCCAATGCAACAACCAATCGGCTCATCAAATGATGATGCATACGAATATTACCTGATCATTAAAAAACATCCTCTCCCGCCACCAACGACTGAATGGAGAGACCGTGAACCAAGCAGTTTAGTTGATAAAAAAAGAGGAAATTTCCGTCGATGAACCATCGGTCAGATGCGAACATCCATATATCAGAAGCATGACCAGAGCATCACTGCTTATTGCACTCAACAGTCAATGATAAAAATCATGCTTACGGTTAAATTCACAAAAATAATGTACTGTGGATGAAACGGCTAATCAGGCAGCTTATCGATTGTTGTAAGGGTAAAATCATATGAATCCAAGGACTAACAATATCGTCAACCCTCTCAAGTCCTGTCACTGAACCTTTTATAAAAAAGGTAATCATAATATTTCCTGATTACCACTGTGGCTCAGCCAGCTTGAAAAGCCTTGCTGGCATGGGGCAGGTTCGCGCAGCCATGTAACCCAGCCTTGAGACCATTGCCTTCAAATCAAAGCGCCGGTTAA